>NZ_SSDM01000402.1:0-18683 GCF_004794375.1 Microbacterium sp. K35
CGAGCGCGACGGTGTCGGCGTAGGCGACGGCGAGGCTGTCCACGATGGCGCGGACGAGGTCGGCCCTGGTGGACGGCGGCTCGGCCCCGCCCTCGACGCACGCCCGCGCCAGCCGCGCGACCAGGTCGTCCGGGGCCTGCAGCGCGGGGTCGGCGGGATCGAAGAGACCGGGGTACGACGACCGGGCCGCCGCGTCGAGCAGCGCGGTGAGCATGTCGAGCGACGGCTCGGCCTCGCCGTCGGCGGCTGCCCACTCGCGCAGCGTCTGCTGCAGCAGCCACATGCCGCTGAGGTTCTTCACCAGCAGGGTGTCGCCCCCGGCGCCGATCTCCTGGGTGAAGCCGTCGCGGCGGGCGCGGTCGTCGCGCAGCAGGGCGGGCAGGGCCACGCCGGCCACCCCCCAGCTCCCGCTGGAGACGACACCGGTCCCCTCGTCGTCGGCGGCGGTCACGGCCATGAATGCGGCGGCGGTGTCGTGCGCCGTCACCGCGAAGACGGGCACGGGGTGCGCGGCGCCGATCGCCGCGGTGACCCGGGCGGTGGTGGGCCCGGCCCACGATCCCGTCGGCACCACGGGAGGGAGCCGGGCGGGAAGACCCGCGGCGAGCGCGGCCGACCAGTCCCCGGTCGCCCGGTCGAGCAGCGCGGTGGTCGAGGCGAGCGAGGGCTCGGCCCCCACCCGCCCGGTGAGCAGGTGCACGACGATGTCGGCGGTCAGCAGGATCGTGTCGTCGGGGTCGCCGATGCCCGCGGACTGGTCCTGCCGCAGCTGATGGGCCGTGTTGATGGCCTGGTCGAGCACCCCGGTGACGGCGTAGTCGGCGGCGAGGTCGCGGCCGGCGGAGGTGCGGGCCGCGAGGTCCGGGTCGGCAGCGCGGTGGTGCCGCACGAACGGACGCAGGGTGCCGTCGACGGTGAGCCGGGCGTAGTCCACGCCCCACGCGTCCACGCCGATGCCGCGCAGCTCCGCTCCCTCCTCCGCGGCGATCGCGACGCCCGCGCGGAGTCCGGCGAGCACGCCGTCGAAGAGCGCAGGCACGTCCCACCCGAGCCCCTCGGCGCGCGGCACCGGGGTGTTGGGGAACCGGGCGGCCTCCCGGACCTCCATCGGGGGCCCGTCCGGCGCGTCGGGGCGCAGCAGGCCGACCATGACGCGCAGGCTCGACGAGCCCAGGTCGACGGCGAGGTAGGCGGCCGTCATGTCAGATCGCGGTGTAGCCGCCGTCGATCACCAGCGTCTGCCCGGTGAGGTACGACGAGGCCGACGAGGCGAGCAGCAGGAGCAGGCCGTCGAGGTCGGCGGGCACGCCCATGCGGCCGGCCGGGATCATCGACACCCAGTCGGCGGCCAGCTCGGGGTTGGCCTCGGTGAACTGGCGGGTCATGTCGGAGAGGATGTAGCCGGGCGCGATGGCGTTGACCCGGATCGCGGGCGCCCACTCCACGGCGAGCGACTTCGCCAGCTGGTCGACGGCGGCCTTCGACGCGTTGTACGACGCCTGATGCTGGGGCACGTTGACCACCCGGCCCGACATCGACGAGATGAGGATCGCGGACCCCTCGCGGCCCTCCGCCCGCAGCGGTCGGGCGAAGGCCTGCGTGCAGTAGAACGTGCCGCTGAGGTTCACGTCGACGACCTTCGCCCACGTGCCGGGATCGACCTCGGTCGAGTCGCCCCAGATGGTGATGCCGGCCGCGGTCACCAGCAGGTCGGCGACGCCGAGCTCCTCGCGCACGGCCGCGAAGGCGCGCTCGACCGAGTCGGCATCGGTGACGTCGACCAGGGCGGCGGCGGTGCGGGCTCCGGTCTCGGATGCCAGCCGCGCGGCGGACTCCTCGACCTCGGGCAGCAGGTCCAGCAGCGCCACGCGCACACCGGCGCGGGCGAGGGCGGTGGCGAGCGAGTAGCCGATGCCGCGGGCGCCTCCGGTGACGACGGCGACCTTTCCGGCGAGATCAGGGAAGCTCATGGGGTCCTCTCGGGGGTGACTCCGGCGACCGGGGGATCCCCCGGTCGCCGGAGGGGGTGTCAGCAGGTCGACTTGTAGACGGCGTCGGCGCCGTCGGTGTCGATGTTCTCCTTGGTGATGACCGTGAACCCGGTCTGGATCTTCTCCTCGGTGGCGTCTCCCTCGAGGGCGGCGAGCGCCTGGGCGACGCCGTCCTTGCCGATGGTGGCCGGCTCCTGGGCGACGAGCGCCTGGACGACGTCGTTGCGGAGCGCCTCGACCTGCGCGGGTCCGGCGTCGAAGCCGACCACGGTCACCTCGCCCTGCTTGCCGGCCTGCTGGATGCCGGTCGCGGTGCCCTCGGCGGCGAACAGGTTGGCGGCGAAGATGCCGACGATGTCCGGGTTGGCCTGCAGCGCGGCGGTCACGATGCGGGCGGCCTCCGCAGGCTCGTTGTGCGAGTACTCGATGCCCAGCGACTCGAACTTCGAGTCCTCGGCGACGGCCTTCTCGAAGCCCTCACCGCGCGCGTCCGACGTGGAGATGCCGGGGTCGATCGAGACCACGAGCACCTTGCCGCCCTCGGGGTGCGCCTTCTGGATGGCCTCGAACGCCGCGGCGCCACCGCCCTCGTTGTCCGACGCGATCTGGGAGACCGCCATCGACGGGTCCTCCAGGGTGGTGTCGACGAGGACGACCTTGATGCCGGCGTCGGCCGCGGCCTGGATGGGCGCCTGCATCGCGGTCACGTCGGTCGGGGCGATGAGCAGCGCGTCGGGCTTGGAGGCGACGAGCGCGTCGACGATCGGCTTCTGCAGCGTCGGGTCGAACTTCTCCGGGCCCTGCACCTGCACCGTCGCTCCGGCCTCCTTGGCCGCTTCTTCGATGCCGCACTGCATGGAGATGTAGAACTCGTCTCCGGCCACGCCCTGCACGAACG
The DNA here is from genome assembly GCF_004794375.1 of Microbacterium sp. K35. Taxonomy (NCBI): domain Bacteria; kingdom Bacillati; phylum Actinomycetota; class Actinomycetes; order Micrococcales; family Microbacteriaceae; genus Microbacterium; species Microbacterium sp. K35. Next base: position 2,890 of record NZ_SSDM01000402.1, read on the forward strand.
CGATGTTGTAGCCGTCGTCGCCGCCGCCGGATCCGCCGTCGCCGCCCGCGTCTCCGCCCCCGCCTGCGCAACCGGCGAGGATGAGCGTCGCGGACGCGCCGAGTGCGGCGATGCTGATCGCTTTCCTGTTCCACTTCATTGTGATCACCGTTCTTCTCTTGACTGTGTGTGGATGGTGGTGGGCCGGGCGTCAGGTACGCCGGCCCCCGCTGACGAACTTGCGCCAGAGGCTCTGGGAGTTGCCGCGCATGGCGGCCGACCGGCGGACCTGGTCGACGTAGACGGCGGTGATGAGCACCGCCCCGACGGCGACCTGCTGCCAGAACGGCGGCACGCCGGTGATGACGAAGCCGTTCTGCAGCACCGCGGGGATGAACAGGCCCACGACGGTGCCGACGATGGTGCCGACGCCGCCGAAGAGGCTCGTGCCGCCGATGACGACCGCGGCGATCACGTTGAGGTTGGTCTGCGACTGCCCGGCGATCGCGGTGGTGGAGAACTGCGACAGCGAGAGGATGCCCGCGACGCCGGCGAGACCGCCGGAGAGGGTGTAGATCGCGATGAGGTGGCGGTCCACCTTCACGCCCACCCGTCGCGCGGCGAGCTCGCTCGATCCGACCGCGTAGGTGTGCAGGCCGAAGCGGGTGAAGTGCAGCACCACTCCGCCGATCACGATGATCACGAGGGCGATGACCGAGATGGTGGGGATCGTGCCGAGCACGTTGCCGTAGCCGATGGTGGTGGTCAGCACGGCGGGCACCTCACGGATGTCGACGCCGCCGGTGAGGATCTGCGCGAGGCCGAGCGACATGCCCAGCGTGCCGAGCGTGACGATCAGCGGCGGGATCTTCGCCTTGGCGATGAGGAACCCGTTGAGCAGTCCCCACCCGATGCCGCAGGCGATCGCGACGAGGATGCCGACCACGGCCGTGCCCCAGCCCGCCCCGCCGATGGCGCGCATGACCATGGCCGAGACGACGCCGGAGAACACCAGCACCGAGCCGATCGACAGGTCGATGCCTGCCGTGATGATCACGTAGGTCATGCCGACGGCGAGCACGGCGAGGATCGAGGCGTTCTGGATGATCAGCCGGAAGTTCGACCACTGCGCGAACGTGTCGGGTGCCAGCAGGCTGAACACGACGACGATCGCGATCAGCACGAGCAGGATCTGGAACGCCTGGGCGCGGAGCAGGTTGCGGAAGTAGCCGTTCTTCGGCTCCTCGAGGGTGCCGATCGCCACGGTCTCCGTGGGGGGCTTCGTCGTGCTCATCGGTTCGGCTCCTTGTCAGCGGCGGAGGTCTCGGCGACGTCGCCTTCGGGGGCGACGTCGGCCACGGGCGGGGCGGCGTCGCGGGTCACGGCGCCGGTCATGAGGCCGACGAGCTCCTCCATGGAGGTGTCGGCGGCGGGGATGTTGGCGACGCGCGTGCCCAGGCGCAGTACCTGGATGCGGTCGGAGACCTCCATGACGTGCGGCATGGAGTGCGAGATGAACACCACGGCGATGCCCTTGTCGCGCACCCGGCGGATCGTCTCGAGCACGTTCTGCGTCTGCCGCACGCCCAGCGCCGCGGTGGGCTCGTCGAGGAACACCACGCGCGAGGCCCAGTGCACGGCGCGGGCGATGGCGATGGCCTGCCGCTGGCCGCCCGACATCTCCCCCACCGGCGAGGTGAGCGAGCGCACGGTGGCGCCCAGCTCGTCGAAGGCGGCCCGCGACTGCGCGCGCATCTCCTTGGTCTTCATGAAGCCGAGGGCGCCGGCGACGCCGCTCTGGCGCAGCTCGCGGCCGAGGTACATGTTCTGCACCGGGTCGAGGTGGGGCGCGAGCGCGAGGTCCTGGTAGACGGTCTCGACACCGAGCGCGCTCACCGCGGACGGCGTGGACATGTCGGCCTCTTCGCCGTCGAACAGGATCGTGCCGGAGTCGACGGCGAGGTTGCCCGAGAGCGCCTTGACGAGCGTCGACTTGCCGGCGCCGTTGTCGCCGATGAGGGCCGTCACCTCCCCCGGATACACCTCGAAGTCGACGTCGTTCAGCGCGCGCACGTGGCCGAACTGGCGCGAGAGTCCGCGCGCCTGGAGAACCGGAACCGTAGAACTGAGCGACATGGGTCAGCTCCTTCCCTTGCTGTTGTCGTGATCGGAGTGGCCGGAGCGGAACGCCGCGGCCACGCTCTCGAAGTCGGTGCGGGTGCTCGCGGCGAACGCGGCGAACAGCGCGGCGCCGTAGGCGGTGGCCTCGTCGTGCGTGGCGACCGTGACATCGGGCAGCACGAGTCGGCGCGCGCGGACGACGCTCGCCATGCTCGACCACCCCCCGGTCAGCACGGTCGAGGTGGGCGGCGCGACCTCGCGGTCCATGACCTCCATGAGCTCGGCGCACATGTCGTTGCCGTGCAGCAGCGTCGCGGTGAGCAGTTCCGCCGGGTCGAGGCCGTCGCCGTTCGCGACGATCTTCAGCTCGCCGTCGTCGTTGCGGGCACCGCTGACCGCGAGGGCCCCGTCGGCGAGCGTGCCGGTGACGGGCAGCGCCATCACGGCTTCATCGATCCGCGCCCGGCCGGCGGCGTCGGCGATGCCCAGCAGCTGCAGCACGCGCCGCATGAGCAGACCGGACTTCGTGCCGGCGAGCAGCACGTATTTGCCCGGCAGCACATGACGCACGGTGTTGATGCCGGCGAGGGCGAGCCGTTCGCGCGCGTCGAACGGCAGCGGGCCGTCGAGCACCCGCACCAGCGCCTCGGCCGTGCCCATCGAGTCGTACAGCTGTCCGCTGTGGACGGCGCCCACCGCGACGGCGGAGACGAGGTGGTCGTGGCCGGCGACGGTGAGCACGGCGCCGCGGAAGCCGTCGGGCATGGCGTCGTCCGAGAGGATGCCCACGGCGCTGCCCGCGCCGACGCGCTCCGCGAGCAGGTCGTCGCCCACGCCGAGCACCTCGAAGGCGGCGTCCCACGGGGTGCTGTCGTCCTGGTCGAGCAGCCCGGTGCGCGACGCCAGGGAGTACTCGGCGACGCGGGGGCCGCCGAGGGCGTGCACCACCAGCTCCGGCACGGTGAGGAAGGTGCGTCCGCGCAGGTCCACCCCGGACTCGCGCAGGTGCAGGATCTTGGCGATGGAGGCCAGCGGGCCCACCGGCAGTCCGGTCCGTCCGAGGAACTCCGCGCGGAAGGCGTCGGGGGTGGCGAGGATCTCGGCGGCACCGCGCGGGTCGAACCAGGCCATGACGGGCGCCGCGGGCTCTCCGGCGGTATCCAGCAGCACGCCGGCCTCGGCCATGCCCGACACTCCGAGCGCGAGCACGCGGTAGGGACCGTGCACGCGCAGCAGGACGTCGGCCTCGTGGGCGAGCTCGCGGACGGTGTCGACGGCGACCGCGGCGGGCATCTCGGCGCGGCCGTGCTCACGGCTCGTCCACGGCGACCGGCGGCTCGCGACGAGCACCTGGCGTCCGTCGGTGTCGGCGACGAGGAGCTTGATGCTGGTCGATCCCATGTCGACCCCGACGACGTAGCCGTTCATCGGATCCCGGTCCCGGTGAGCGTGGTCGGCCATCCCGCGCCCGGCTCGGCGACGAGCACGCGCGCGTCACCCGCGAGGTGCCAGGCGCCGAAGGCGTGCGGCACGGCGAAGGCCTGGCCGTGCGAGACGGCGATCCGGCCGGACGCGCCGACCAGCTCGCCCTCCCCCTCCTGCACCAGCACGACGCCGAAGCCGGCAGGGCGCTCGGTCGAGACGTCCCCGGAGACGGCCGCGTCCCAGAGGCGGAAGAAGGGGTCGGCGGCGGCGGGCAGGAGCGAGCGGAAGCGCGGGCCGGCGGGCGTCGTGCCCGCGTCGCTGATCAGTGCGGCGAGCTGCTCGGGAGCGAGGCGGTCGGCCGAGACGGCGGGCATCACGGCGTCGAAGCCGAGGTCCAGGTGCGACTCCTCGCGGGTCGAGGTGGTGACCGACCACTCCAGCAGGATGGAGAAGTCGGTGGGCTCCTGCACCTCGGCGACGAAGATGCCGCCGTCGATGGCGTGCGCGGTGCCGGCGGGCACGAGGATGCCCATGCCCTGGCGCACGACGACGCGGTTCATGTGCGCGAGCATCCACTCGCTGTCCTGGGCGTCGCGGCGGCGGTCCAGCTCGGCGCGGTCGAGGTCGGTGTTCCAGCCGAGGTGCACGGCGCTGTCGGGCTCGGTGTCGAGCACGAACCACGCCTCCGTCTTGCCGTACGGGCAGGCCAGGTGGCTCGTGGCGAACGCCCGGTCGGGGTGCACGTGCACGGGGAGGCGCTGGCGGGCGTCGAGCAGCTTGACCAGCAGTCCCACGTCGCCCGCGTCGGCTCCGCTCCCCGGGCCGGTCCAGGCCGCGGGGTCGGCGGTCACGAGGTCGCGCAGCAGGGCGCCGTCGGCGGTGACGGCGAGACCGGTGTCCGGCGTGCCGAACCGCGACACCGTCGCGCCCAGCCACTCCTCGGGCTGGTGGTCGGTCTCCGGCTCGATCCCGCGCAGCGCCGCGATGCGGTCGCCGCCGCGGTAGAAGTGCTGGACGGGGTTGGGCGGCAGCAGGACCGGGTTCATCGCAGGTCTCCGATCGGGCGGGCCGATGCGTCGCGCTCGGGGGCCATCTCGCCCGAGCCGCGGGCGATGAGGCGGGTGGGGACGACGATGTGCTCCGGCTCGGCCTGGGGGTCGGCGCCGAGCTGCATCAGCCGCCGGAACGTCGCCTCGCCGATCAGCCGGGGGTCCTGGTCGACGCAGGTGATGCCGGGGGTGAACACGTCGGCGAACTGGAAGTCGCCGAACGAGATCAGCGCGGGCATCGGCACGCGGTCGGCACTGAGCACGTGGATGGTCGCGATGGCGGCGGGGCTGGTGGCGCAGAAGAGGGCCGTCGGCGCGTCGGGGCGGGCGAGCAGCTCGCTGATCGACCGCTCTTCGCGGTGGCGGCCCTGCGCGATGATCAGGCTCTCGTCCACCTCGACCCCGGCCTCGGCGTGGGCGTCGCGGTAGGCGCTCAGGCGCTCGAACACGGTGGGGTACGGGATCTCCTCGCCGATAAAGCCGATGCGGCGGTGCCCGCGGGAGAGGAAGCCGCGGACGGCTTCGAGCGTGGCGCCGTAGTCGTCGACGACGATCGAGTCGATGCCTTCGCGCGAACGGTCGACGCAGATCACCGGGAACCGCTGCCGCAGCGCCGCGAGCTCGGCGGACTCGATCGCGAAGGGCGAAATGATGAGCCCGCGCAGGCGGTCGCCGGTGAGACGTTCGAGCTGTTCGCGCTCTTGTGCGGCGTCGTGCACGGTGCTGGCGAAGAGCACGTTGAGGCCCTCGGCGACGGCGAGCTCCTCGACGGCGCTGACGAACGCGGCGAAGAACGGGTCGGAGATGGCGTCGATGAGGATGCCGATGGTGTCGGTGTCGCCGCGCTTGAGCGACCGGGCGCGACGGTCGGGCACGAAGCCGAGCTCGAGCACCGCGGCGGCGACGCGTTCGCGGGTCTCGGGAAGCACGCCGCTCTCGCCGTTGACGACGCGCGAGACGGTCTTGATGCTCACGCCGGCGAGCTGCGCCACGTCGGTGATGCGCGCCCGGCGGCGCCCGTCACGCTGGGTGCCCACCGTCGCGCTCGACTCGTCGCGCTCGTGCTCCATTGCCACCTCGACATCGTTGTCATCGTTGAATCCGCGGCCATCGCGAGTTCGATGGGAACATCATGCGACCGGGTCGACAACGTTGTCAAGCGCCGATTCGATCGCAGCCCACCGCTGCGATCGGTCACCCGCCGGGCGTCACCTCGACGTCGACGCCCAGTTCGAGCACCCCGCCGGGCGCCAGCGGGCGCAGCAGTCCGCGAGCCCGCGCATCGGCCCGGCCGAGGATCGTCGGCACGGTCGCCGGCTCGATCCCCAGGACGACGTGGCCGCGCTCCTCGGCGACGCGCCACTGGAACAGCGCCGGCAGGCGTGCGGTGTCGACGGCGATGCGGACGGCCGCCCCGCGCGGGCTCTCGACGACGATGTCGACCCGCTCCCGAAGCGGCAGCTCGTGGCGGAACACCTGCTCGGGATACGACACCGCCGGGGCCGGGAACCGGTCCCACGAGCCGAGGCCCGCCCGCGCTTGCGCGTCCCGGGGCTCGACAGCGGTCGCCGGCGAGTGCAGCACGGTCCCCTCGTCGACCAGCGGCCAGCCGAGGTTGAGGTGGTAGAGCACCATGGGCTCCACGGCGGCCGCTCCGCGGTTGACCACGAGGTCCTGCACCCGGACCAGGCGCGACCCGATCGGCGTGCTGATGCGGCGCCGGAGTTCGAGGTGCACCCCGAAGACCTCGACCTCGCGGACCGTGCCCTCGACCACGACCTCGCGGGCGGTCACCTCGGTGCGCGTGACCTCGGCGCGCAGCGACGAGTACCGGCCGTGCAGCGGATGCGCCTCACCCTCGTCGACCGACGGCGCTCCGAAGCTGCGCAGTCCGCAGGTCGTCAGCAGCCCGCCCCCGAACGACCGGAGCCAGCCGTCGTCGTCCGGCCCGGGGACGATCGGGGGGAATCCGGTCGCCGAGGTCCACGCGAAGGGCATGCCCGCGACCCGCAGCTGCCCCAGGTCGAAGCCGCGATCGGGCAGGATCTCGAGGTCGAGGTCGCCGTTGACGACCCGGATCCGACGGCTCCCCGCGTCCGGTCCGTCGGTCCGCAGCGACGACTCCACCGTCACGGCCTGCCCGCGGTGTCCGAGCCGTCGCCAGGCCTCGTCGATCGGCGCCCCGTACAGCTCCGCCACCATCGCCCGCCCTTCTCCCGCGCTGTCCTGGCGCGCGTGCGGCCACCGTAGCAGGCGCTCGTCCGGCCCGGATCGTCGCGATTGACAACGTTGTCTCGTCTCTGCATACTGATCGTGCGCATCGCCGCGCCACCCTCACGCAGAGAGCACCATCGATGACGAAGCCTCGCCTCCACCGCCTGTTCCACGCCCGCTCCGGTCGCGCCCTCGACGTGGCCGTCGACCACGGGGCCTTCCACGAGCACTCGTTCCTCACCGGCATCGAGGACATGGCCGCGACCGTCCGCACCCTCGTCGACGCGGGCCCCGATGCGATCCAGCTGACGCTCGGCCAGGCCCCGCTGCTGCAGTCCGTCCCCGGCAAGCAGAAGCCCGGCCTCGTGCTGCGCACCGACATCGCCAACGTCTACAACGACCCGCTGGAGTCGCCGCTGCACTCGATCCACGTGCCCGACGCGATCGAGGTGGCGGTGCGGCTCGACGCGGTCGCCGTGTGCGTGAACCTGCTCGACCTCCCCGGCCACCCCGAGGTGCGCGAGCAGTGCATCCGGTCGATCCTCGCGCTGCGCACCGACGCCGAGCGTTACGGCATGCCCCTGATGATCGAGCCACTGGTGATGCAGACCCGGGCGGGCGCGGGGGGTTATGCGGTGGACGGCGACACCGCCAAGATCGTCACGCTCGTGCGGCAGGCCAGGGAGCTCGGGGCCGACCTCATCAAGGCCGATCCCACCGACGAGATCTCCGACTACCACCGCGTCATCCAGGCCGCCGGCGACACCCCGGTCCTGGTGCGCGGCGGCGGACGCGTCGACGATCGCACGCTCCTCGAGCGCACGGTCGCCGTCCTCGCGCAGGGTGCCCGCGGCATCGTGTACGGCCGCAACGTCATCCAGCACGACGACCCCCGGGGCATCACCGCAGCCCTGATGGCCGTGGTGCACGACGACGCCTCGGTCGACGACGCGCTCCGCCTGATCGGAGCGACGCGATGAGCGGGCGCCGCGTGAACGTCGGCATCATCGGCGGGGGTCTGATGGGCCGAGAGATCGCGGCGGCCCTGCGCCGCTGGCCCGCGCTCGTCGACCACCCCGCCGACCCGCAGCTCGTGGCGGTGTGCGACATCAACCCCGCGGCCCTGGAGTGGTTCGCCGGGATCGACACCGTGCGCCTCACCACCACCGACCACCATGAGCTGCTGGCCGATCCCGACATCGACGTGGTCTACATCGCCGTCCGCCACGACCTGCATGAGCAGCTCTACGTCGACACGATCCGGGCGGGCAAGGCCCTGCTGGCCGAGAAGCCCTTCGGCATCGACGGGGCCGCCGCCGACGCGATCCTCCGGGCGATCGACGAGACCCCCGGGTCGTTCGTACGGGTGTCGAGTGAGATGCCGTACTTCCCCGGCGCCCAGTGGGCGGTCGACTACGTGCGCTCCGGGGCACTCGGTCGCATCGTCGAGGCGCGCTGCGCGTTCCTGCACGCCAGCGACCTCGATACGGCGAAGCCGCTGAACTGGAAGCGCCAGCAGCGGTTCTGCGGCGAGGCCGGGGTGCTCAACGACCTCGGCATGCACACCTGGCACGTGCCGCTGCGCCTGGGCTGGATGCCCGAGACCGTCAGCGGCGTGCTGCAGGACATCGTCACCGAACGGCCGGGACCCGACGGCACCCCGCAGCCGTGCGACACCTGGGACAACGCCGTCCTGCACTCGTGGGCGACGCACGACGGGGCGCGGTTCCCGCTCACGACCGAGACCAAGCGGATCGCCCCCGGCGAGAAGAACACCTGGGAGTTCGAGGCGATCGGCATGGAGGGCGCCGTGCGCTTCAGCACCAAGAACCCCAAGGAGGTGCAGGTGTTCGCGCTGATCGACGTGCCGGGGGTCGGGCGCGAGCAGAGCTGGCAGCGCATCGACGCCGGCAGCCAGTCGGTGTGGCCCACGGTGACCGGGCCGAACTTCGAGTCGGGCTTCTCGGATGCGATCCTGCAGATGTGGGCGGCGTTCCTCGCCGAGCATCAGGGGCGCCTGGGCGACGGCTTCGGCACCGTGCGACCGGAGGAGGCGGCCGCGACGCATCGGATCTTCGCGGCGGCCATCGCCTCGCATCAGTCGGGCGCGGCCGTCGCGCCGCGCGGGTGAACGGCGCGCACGCTCCTATCGTGGAGAGGTGGTGAGCGGAGGGCGCACGATGCGCGGCAGCGGCAGGCCGACGATGAACGACGTGGCCGCCGCGGCGGGGGTCAGTCTGAAGACCGTCTCGCGCGTCATCAACGCGGAGCCCAACGTCGACCCCGCCCTGGCCGACCGCGTGCGCGAGGCCATCGACCGCCTCGGATACCACCGCAACGCCCTCGCGGCGAGCCTGCGCTCCGGCACCAACGACACCATCGGGTTCCTCGCCGCCGACCTCTCCAACTCCTTCTCGATGGGGATCGCCGCGGCCGTGTCGGCCGTCGCGTCACAGCGGGGTCTGCACGTCCTGATGGCCTCCAGCGAGGAGGATCCCGCCGTCGAGCGCCGCCTCGCCCTCGACCTCTGCCAGCGCCGGGTGGGCGGCCTGATCCTGGTCCCCGCCGCGACCGATCACGGCTACCTGGCGCCCGAGGTCGCCCACGGCACGCCGGTCGTGTTCCTCGACCGCCCGGGCGACGGCATCCCCGCCGACACCGTGCTGCTCGACAACCGCGGCGGTGCACGCGCGGCGGTCGCCGAACTGCTGGGCGGGCATGAGCGGATCGGGCTCCTGCTCGACGCGACGGAGATCTACACGATGCGCGAGCGGCTGGCCGGGGCCGAGGAGGCGTTCGCCGCCGCGGGCCGCGCGCTCGATCCGTCGCTCCTCATCACGGGCATCCACACCCCGCAGGACGCCGCGGCTGCCACGGCGCGCATCCTCGACGGCCCCCGCCCGCCGACGGCCCTGTTCTGCGGCAACAACCGCGCGACGGTCGGAGCCCTCGAAGAGCTCACGCGGCGTGACGCCGACGTCGCGGTGACCGGCTTCGACGACTTCGAGCTGTCGTGGATGCTGCCGCGGCCGCTGCGCGTGGTCGCCTACGACGTCGCCGCACTGGGCGCCCTGGCCGCCACCACCCTCCTCGACCGCATCGCGGGGGACGCCGCCGCGCCACCCGCCCTGCACCTCGTGCCGACCACGCTCGTCGATCGCGGCGGTCGGCAGCGCACGCCCACCGGCTAGATTCCCGGTATGGCTCTTTCCGGAAACCTCGACGCTCAGCGCCGCCGCGACGAGCTGGTCGCGATGGCCGAAGGCCCCGAGGGCGTCTCGATCGACGGGGCAGCGGAGCTGTTCGCGGTGTCGTCGATGACGATCCGGCGCGACCTCCTCGAGCTCGAGGCCGAGGGGCGGGTGCGACGGGTGCGCGGCGGGGCGACCGCGGCTCCCCGCGCCCGGCCCTTCGACGCCCGGCGCAGCATGCGGGCGAGCGCCAAGAGGGTGATCGCCGAGAAGGCGCTGCACCTGGTGCCGGCCGCCGGGACGGTGGCCCTCGACGCGTCGACGACGATCAGCACGCTCGCCGCGGTGCTCGGACCGCGCGACGCACTCGCCGTGTACACCAACGCCGTCGAGACCTTCCAGCTGCTGCAGCCGCGGGAGGGGGTGACCGCGGTGCTGTCGGGCGGCACCGCCGAGCCGACCACGGGCAGCCTGATCGGACCCCTCGCCCTCCGCAGCCTGCAGGCGGTGTACTTCGACGTTTTCTTCGCCTCGGCCGATGCCCTCGACGAGGTCGACGGCTCCTCCGAGGTGTCGGTGGAGGAGGCCGAGGTCAAGCGGGCGCTGGCCGCGCAGGCGAGCACCACGGTGCTCTGCGTCGATGCGACCAAGCTGGGTCGTCGGTCGGTCGCCCGCGCCCTCGAGCCCGCGCAGGTGGACGTGCTGATCACCGATCTCGATCCGGCGGATGAGCGCCTCGACCCCTTCCGGGGGATCGCCGAGGTGCGCTGACCCTTGGTGCTCGCGTCAGATCGTGTTATCTTTCACAGGACTTAACAGCGCTGCGGCGCTCCCCCGATGGTGCAGGAGATCGTCATGACCAACCCGACCGCCGCCGAGCTGATCGCGCGGAGCAACCGTCTGGGCGCAGACCCGAAGAACACCAACTACGCCGGGGGCAACACCTCGGCCAAGGGCACCGAGATCGATCCCGTCACCGGGCAGCCCGTCGAACTGCTGTGGGTCAAGGGCTCGGGCGGCGACCTGGGCACCCTCACCGAGAGCGGCCTCGCCGTGCTGCGCCTCGACCGGATGCGGGCGCTCGTCGACGTGTATCCCGGAATCGACCGCGAAGACGAGATGGTCGCCGCGTTCGACTACTGCCTGCACGGCAAGGGCGGGGCAGCCCCCTCGATCGACACGGCCATGCACGGACTCGTCGACGCGGCACACGTCGACCACCTGCACCCCGACTCGGGCATCGCGATCGCGACCGCCGCCGACGGCGAGGCCCTGACGACCGCGATCTTCGGTGACCGCGTGGTGTGGGTGCCGTGGCGGCGCCCTGGTTTCCAGCTCGGACTCGACATCGCCGCCATCAAGGCGGAGAACCCCGCCGCGATCGGCTGCATCCTCGGCGGGCACGGCATCACGGCGTGGGGCGACACCTCCGACGAGGCCGAGGCGAACTCCCTCTGGATCATCGACACCGCGGCGGCGTACCTCGCCGACCACGGCCGCGCCGAGCCGTTCGGTCCCGTCCGCCCGGGGTTCGAGGCGCTCCCCGAGGCCGACCGTCGCCGTCGGGCCGCGGCCCTCGCCGGCACCATCCGCGGCATCGCCTCGACCGACAAGCCGATGGTGGGGCACTTCACGGACGACGCCGTCGTGCTCGACTTCCTCGCAGCCGAGAAGGCGCCCGCCCTTGCGGCCCTGGGCACCAGCTGCCCCGATCACTTCCTGCGCACCAAGGTGAAGCCGCTGATCCTCGACCTGCCCCCCACGGCGACCGTCGACGAGCAGATCGCGCGTCTGCACGAGCTGCACACGCAGTACCGCGCCGACTACCGGGCCTACTACGACGCGCACGCCACCCCCGACTCCCCCGCCATCCGCGGCGCCGACCCGCTCATCGTGCTCGTGCCCGGCGTGGGCATGTTCTCCTACGGCGCGAACAAGCAGACCGCGCGCGTCGCCGGCGAGTTCTATGTCAACGCGATCAACGTCATGCGCGGCGCCGAGGCCGTGTCGAGCTACGCCCCGATCTCCGACGCCGAGAAGTTCCGCATCGAGTACTGGGCGCTGGAGGAGGCCAAGCTCCAGCGGCTGCCGAAGCCGAAGACCCACCAGGGTCGCATCGCGTTCGTCACCGGCGCCGCCTCCGGCATCGGCAAGGCGATCGCGACCCGATTGGCCGCCGAGGGCGCCTGCGTGGTCGTGGCCGATCTCGATCTCGAGAAGGCGCAGGCCGCGGCCGCCGAGCTCGGGAACACCGACGTCGCGATCGGCGTCGCCGCGAACGTGGCGGATGCCGAGGCCGTGCAAGCCGCGCTCGACGAGGCCCTGCTCGCGTTCGGCGGCGTCGACCTGGTCGTCAACAACGCGGGGCTCTCCCTGTCGAAGCCGCTGCTGGAGACGACCGAGAAGGACTGGGACCTGCAGCACGACGTCATGGCCAAGGGCTCGTTCCTGGTGTCGAAGGCCGCGGCCCGTGTGCTGATCGATCAGAAGCTCGGCGGCGATATCATCTACATCTCGTCGAAGAACTCCGTGTTCGCGGGCCCGAACAACATCGCCTATTCCGCGACCAAGGCCGACCAGGCCCACCAGGTGCGGCTGCTCGCGGTCGAGCTCGGCGAGCACGGCGTGCGGGTCAACGGCATCAACCCCGACGGCGTCGTGCGCGGCTCCGGCATCTTCGCGTCGGGCTGGGGCGCCAACCGTGCCGCCACGTACGGTGTCAAGGAAGAGGACCTCGGCCAGTTCTACGCCAACCGCACGATCCTCAAGCGCGAGGTCGTGCCGGAGAACGTCGCCGATGCCGTCTACGTGCTCACCGGACCGGAGCTGAGCCGCACCACCGGCCTGCACATCCCCGTCGACTCCGGCGTCGCCGCCGCGTTCCTGCGATGAGGGTCACCGGCCGATGAACGACACGAGGGTCAGGGCGGTGGCCGCGGTCGACCTGGGCGCGACCAGCGGCCGGGTCATGATCGGGCGCATCGGCCCCGGGGTGCTCGACCTGGAGCCCGTCTCGCGGTTCCCGCACGGAGCGGTGGAGCGTGCCGACGGACTGCACTGGGACTTCGCCGCCCTGTACGAGCACGTGGTGGACGGGCTCGCCGAGGCCGTCCGCCGCGAGCCGTCCATCGAGAGCATCGGGATCGACTCCTGGGCGGTGGACTACGGGCTGCTGCGCGACGGCGAGCTGCTCGGGGAGCCGTTCCACTACCGCGACCGCCGCACCGCCCGTGGCGTGGCCGAGGTGCATGGCGAGGTGCCCTTCGCGGAGCTGTACGAGCGCAACGGCCTGCAGTTCCTGCCATTCACCACGCTGTACCAGTTCCGTGCCGACCCGCGTCTCACGGAGGCGGACACGGCTCTACTCATCCCCGACCTCCTCGCGTACCTCCTCACGGGCCGGCGCGTGGCGGAGCGCACGAACGCCTCCACCACCGGCCTGCTCGGGGTGCGGTCGGGCGAATGGGACACCGAGCTCGCGGTCAGGGCGGGGATCCCGCCACGGCTCCTGCCCGAACTCGTCGACGCCGGCACGGTCGTCGGCACGCTGACCCCCGGGGTCGCGGCACGCATCGGTGCGAGCCTGCCCGTGGTGGCGGTGGCCTCGCACGACACCGCGTCCGCCGTCGTCGCCGTTCCGCTGGAGTCGTCCTCGTCCGCGTTCATCTCGTGCGGAACCTGGGGCCTGGTGGGCGTCGAGCTGCGCGCACCCGTGCTCACCGACGACGCGCGGGAGGCGAACTTCACGCACGAGCGCGGAGCCGACGGCCGGTATCGCTTCCTGCACAACGTCACGGGGCTCTGGCTGCTCAGTGAGACGGTGCGCGCGTGGGAGGCCGAAGACGGTGCGCCGATCGCACTGCCGGAACTCCTGGCTGCCGCGTCGGTCGTCACCGACCAGGTCCCGGTGTTCGACGCGAACGACCCGTCGCTGAGCGCGCCGGGGGACATGCCCGCCCGGATCGCCGCCCTGCTGCCGCAACCGGCGCCGTCGACGCGTGCGGCGTTCGTGCGCTCGATCATCGAGTCCATCGCCGCGGCGTTCGCCGAGGCGGTGCACACGGCCGCCGAGCTCTCCGGCCGCAGTCTCGACCGCATCCACCTGGTCGGGGGCGGCGCGCTCAACGACCTGCTCTGCCAGGCGACCGCCGACCGCTCTGGCCTCCCGGTCCTCGCGGGCCCGGTCGAGGCGACCGCCCTGGGGAACGTCCTGATCCAGGGCCGCGCACTCGGTGCGACCCGCGGCACGCTGGAAGACCTTCGCGCCCTCGTCGCCGCCACGCATCCCCCGAAGGTCTTCGCGCCCGGCGCCTGATCCGAACGGCGAAAAGGGGCGGTTCCTTTCCCGTCGGAGAGGAACCGCCCCTTGTTCGTCGCACCGCTGGTGCTTTCGCGCCTGCCGAGCTCGGCCCCTCCGCGAGCTCGACGGGCTCGACCCTCCCAGCCATAGGGTAACATGCTACGCGTTAGTGTCACCACTCGCCTCTCGGGGCAGCGCTCACGAAGGACAATCAATGACGAAGACCAGATACTCGCGCGCACTCGCCGCCACCGGCGCCTCCACCGCACTGCTCGCGTGCTCCCTCGCTGCGGCGTCGGCCGCCTCGGCGGCGACCATCGACGGAGCCATCACCAGCGCGGAGGTGGTGCAGAGCAGCGCCGACGCCGGATCGGACGTGCAGATCGACCTCGCGTGGAGCGTCCCCGACGACTCCCGCGCGGGCGACACGTTCACGCTGCAGCTCCCACCCGAACTGCTCGCGCTCACCCAGGGGTTCGCCCTGACCGACGCCGACGGCGCCAAGGTCGCGGAGGCGTCTCTCTCCCCCGAGGGGCTCGCGACCTTCACCCTCACCGACTACGTCACCACGCACCCGCTCTCGGTGCACGGCACGGCGCACTTCTGGGCCGAGTTCCAGACCACGCAGACCGGCACGACCGTGCCGATCACGTTCACGGGTGACGGGGGCGTCACGTTCGACGATGGCATCGAGGCCACGGGCGTTCCGGGCATCGACCGCACCGCCCCCAGCAAGGCCGGCGCCTGGACCGACCTCGCCGATCAGGGCATGACCCACCCGCAGGGCGCCCTCCAATGGACCGTGGCCTCACCCCGCGGTCCGTTCTCCTCCCTCGTGTTCGACGACCCGGCACAGCCCGGCCAAGAGGTCGATTGCACGTCGCCGATCCTCGTGCGGCACACCTCGACGGCGGATGGCGACGGCTTCCTCACCGATCTCGTGCCGGTGGACGCCGGCGACTACACGATCGACTGCACCGCCCAGCAGCTCACGGTCACGATGGGCCGCGCCGTGGCCGACGGCGAGATCGTGCAGGTCAAGTTCCAGAACAGCGTGACCGACCCGTCGCTCGACGTGTACCGCAACACCCTGTCGGTCACGGCGGACGGCGAGTCCTGGAGCACGCCAGGATCGGTCCGCCGCCTGAGCGCCGGCGGCGAGGGCGCCGGCACCGGGGTGGGACAGCTGGCGATCACCAAGAGGGTCGAGGGAGCCGGGACGCCGACGGGGCCGTTCGCCGTCGTCGTCGACTGCCAGTGGGCGGGGGAGTCAGCACCCGACTATCCCCGCACCCTGACTTTCACCGGTGCCGAGACGCAGACCCTCACGGCACCGGTCTCCAGCGTGTGCACCGCCACCGAGACCGAGAACGGCGGCGCGGCGAGCGTCGCCGTCGGCCCAGCGGCGACCGTCACGGATGAGGCCGCGGGTACGGCGGAGATCGTCGTCACCAACACCTTCCCGGCGGCCCCGCCGGTGGACCCGGCCGACCCCGGCACCCCGGCCGGGTCCAC
>NZ_SSDM01000403.1:0-11918 GCF_004794375.1 Microbacterium sp. K35
ACGACGCTCTTCCGATCTCCACCGGTGCGTGCGGTCGCGCGACGCCGCCTCAGCGGCCGCGCGGCTGACGTCGTCCAGCAGAGCGAGGGCGTCCGCGCGCTCCAGCCCCGCGAGGATCCCGGTGATCGGGCCGGGGACGGTGTGCACCTGCGCGCCGGACACCCGCTGCGCCCGATCGATCGGCCCCTGGTTCAGCGACACGCCCTGCAGTCGGGCCAGCGGGAACACCGCGAGCTTGCGCCAGACGATGCCCCGCCGCAGCAGCAGCCCGTCCGCGGTCACCGCGTAGCCGTGGCGTCTCCAGGAGAAGGGCCGCCGCCACCACGCGCGCTGCGGCATCGTGCGGTAGGGGTCGTCCGCGGCGGGACCCACGACGCCCTGCTCCCACAGCAGCGGGATGCTCGCGGGCGGAAGGTCGGGGAGCACCAGCGCGAGCACCCGCTCGACATCGGCGCGCTTGCCCACCGGCAGCACCACGTTGAACTGCTGGCCGCTGCCGGAGGACTGCTGCGCGGCGCTCTTGCCGCTCATCCGGTTGATCTTGATGGTCCACCAGCCGAACGGACGCCACAGCAGCGACTGCGACACCTCGACCGCGAAGATGCGGCCGGGCGGAAGCGTCTCGGTGACGGTGGTGAGCAGCCCGTAGGTGATGCGCACGCCGTCCGGCGTCGGCGCGATCGAGTAGCGCAGCGACTTGGAGATCTGCGCCCAGGTGATACCGACGACGGCCACCACCATCGGCACGCCCATGCCGAGCCCGATCCCGAGCAGCACGATGCCGCCGTCCGGATCGCCGTCGACGAGGACGCCGATGATCGTGCTGCCGATCGCGATCGCGAAGATCGCACCGAAGAACACGAGCCACAGCAGACCCGAGATCACCTGCGAGCCGATCAGACGCCCCGTGGGGATCTTCACGACGCTCTCCGGCACCACGTCTTCCAGATCGACGCCCGCGATGAGGCCGGTGACCCCCTGGTTCATCGAGCCGACGAGCTGCGACCGTGCCGACACCCGCTCCCCCGGCACCTCCGCACCCGGGTTCATGGCGGCGTGCCGGGCGGCCCGGGCACCCGACGCCAGACGCAGGATCTCCGCGCGCACGCCCTCCGCCCGAGGCGTGGCCAGGTACTCGAGCTCGACATTCGCGTCGTTGCCCGCCCCGACCACCTCCAGCTTCGCGAGGCCGATGATGCGCGCGGGGAAGGGGCGCGTCAGGTTCACGCCCTGCACGCGGTCGAGCGGCGCACGCCGGTGCGACCGGAAGATGATGCCCTTTCGCACCTCCACGTGGTCGCCCGTGATGCGGAACTGCTGGAAGCGCCACACGAACCAGAAGATCGCCACCAGCACGACGACGAGCGCCAGCACGCCGAGCAGCGCCACGAGCGCGAGGTTGTTCGAGAGCACCCAGTCCACCGGGTCGCCGCCGGTGTAGTCGCCGTAGTGCGCCTCCTCCGGCGTGAACATGCCGACCAGCCATGCGATCACACGATCGCGCATGTTGGCGATCACGATGCCGGCCACGATGATCAGCGCCAGGCCGCCCTTGAACAGCGGCGTGAGCGGATGCATGCGGTGCCACTCGCCGTCGGCGAGGTTCGTCGACGGCGCCGCGGCCTGACCGACCGCGGAGCCGGGGAGCTGCGCCTCGCTCACAGGCCGGTCCGGCGGGTCTCGGCCACCTGGATGAGCGTGTCGCGCAGGGCCTCGGCCGCCGCCTGGGTGAGTCCGGGGATCTGCACGCCCGTCGTCGCCGCCGCCGTCACCATCTTCAGCTGGGACACGCCGAACGCCCGGTCGAGCGGGCCCTGCGTGATGTCGACCAGCTGCATGCGCCCGTACGGTACGGCGATCATGCGCTGCCACAGGATCCCCTTGCGGAACACGATGTCGTCCGCGCGCAGCATGTAGCCGATCGCGCGCGCCTGCCGCGGGAGGATCACGAGCGTGATCAGGGTGATCAGGATGATCGCGCCCGCGGGGATCCAGACCCAGTCCTGCTCGAGCACGACGTTCAGCACCACCGCGGCGACGGCGACGATCACCAGGAAGATGACGTTCTGCACGATCTGCGACACGACGTACCGCGGCGAGATCTGGTGCCACGTGCCGTCGAGCTCGAGGCGCGCCTCGTTGCGCGCCGTGCGCACCTGCGTGTACGTGCCGCGGTCCAGCGCGTCGAGGTCAGTGCCCTCCGCCGGGTTCAGGGGCGCGGTCTCTGGGTTCTGAGTCATCAGGATCCTTCGGGAGGGTGCAGAACTGTTCAGCGATGAGGGCGGCCACGACGAGCACGACTGCACTCGCGATCAGCGCGGCCATCGCCACTGTCGACCCTACCGGCGGATCGATCGGCCTCGTCAGAAGGAAGAGCAGCAGTCCCGCGCCGAAGCCGGCCATGATCGCGCCGAGCAGGCTCGACGCCCGCGCCAGTGTCGCGGCACGAAGCGCGCGGAACGGGTCGATACGCGTTCCGGAGCGGACGCTGCGGCGCACCGGCCAGGCGACTCCGAGCGCCGCGATCGCGATGAGCACGAGCAGCACGGGCAGCAGCAGCGACGGCGTGAACGTGGCCCGCCCTCCCGCGGTCAGCATCTGGTCGAGCGCGAACCCCACGGCGCCCCCGAGGAGGGCGAGCACGGCCAGCAGCCCGACGGACGTGCGCTTCATGCGTCGCCCCGCGCCCGCAGCCCCGCCACGAGGTCGTCGACGCGTCCGTGTCCGACCAGTGCGGCGCCGGGGTCGACGTCGAGCCACGGCTCCAGCACGAACAGGCGCTCGGCCGCGCGCGGATGCGGCAGCTCCAGCCGCGGGTCGTCCGATTCGACATCGCCGTACGCGATGAGGTCGAGGTCGAGCGTGCGGTCGCCCCACCGTTCCTCCCGCACGCGCCCGTTCTCGTCCTCGATCGCGTGCAGCATGCCCAGCAGGATCTCCGGCGCCAGCCGCGTGGTGACGAGCGCGACCGCGTTGACGTAGCCCGGGGCGTCGGGGTCGGGACCGTGGAGGCGCACCGCCACCGTCTCGAACAGCCGCGAGACGCGCACGTCGCTCACCAGCGGCAGCCGACGGATGCGCTCGACGGCCGCGCGGATCGTCTCCTGCCGGTCGCCCAGGTTCGCCCCGAGCGCCACGACCGCGACCGTCTCCGGGCGACTGGGACGCGGGGCGGGAACGTCGGGCGGGCGCGTGAGATTGCGGCTCATACCGTGATGTCCTCCAGGGTCTCCGGCGCCCGGGTGCGGTGCACCGTGACGGCCACATCGGCGAACTCCAGCGGGATGGGCGCGTGCGGCTTGTGCACCGTGACGGTGACGCCCTGCACGCGACGGTCGTCGAGGGCGACCGCGGCGATGCGCTCCGCCAGGGTCTCGATGAGGTTGACCGGCTCGCCGGCGACCACCGCGGCCACGCGTTCCGCCAGTTCGCCGTAGTGCACCGTGTCGGCCACGTCGTCCGATCCGGCGGCCTGCTCCAGCGAGAGCCGCAGACGCAGGTCGATCGTGAACTCCTGCCCCTCCTCGCGCTCGTGCGCGTAGACCCCGTGGCGGCCGAACACCGTCAGCCCTGTCAGCACGATCTCGTCGAGGAAGTCCATGCCTCTAGCGTACGGCGCGGCTCCGACGCCGCCTCAGCCGTGCCAGGCTTTCGCGACCGCGAGCGCGTCGCGCGTCGCGGCGACGTCGTGCACCCGGACGGCCCAGACCCCGGACTGCGCGGCGAGGGCGCTCGTGACGGCGGTCGCCAGATCGCGCCGCGCCTGCGTCACCTCGCCGTCTTCGGGCCGTGCACCCTGCAGCACCTCGGCGAGGAACCGCTTGCGCGAGGTGCCGATGAGCACGCGCGGGCCGAGCGCGACGATCTCGTCGAGGCCGCGCAGCACGTCCCAGTTCTGTGCCCCGGCCTTCGCGAAGCCGATCCCGGGGTCGAGGATCACTCGCGACGGGGCGATGCCGGCGGCGGCGGCCTCCCCCAGCCGCTCCTGCAGCTCGCCCGCGACGTCGCGCGCCACCCTGCGGTACTCCGCCCTCGCGTACATGTCGTCCGAGAAGCCGCGCCAGTGGCCGATCGCGTAGTCGGCACCCGACTCCGCGACGGCCGCACGCATGTCCGGATCGGCGAGGCCGCCCGACACGTCGTTCACGATCCGGGCGCCCGCGCGCACGGCCGCCGCGGCCGTGGCGGCGTTCAGCGTGTCCACGCTCACCGGCACACCGGCCGCCGCGAGCTGCTCGATCACGGGGAGCACGCGACGCTGCTCCTCGTCTGCACCGACACGCTCCGCGCCCGGCCTGGTCGACTCCCCGCCGACGTCGAGCACAGTCGCGCCGTCGGCCCGCAACCGCAGGCCGTGCTCCACCGCGCGCTCCACGTCGAAGTAGCGGCCGCCGTCGCTGAACGAGTCGGGCGTGACATTGACGATGCCCCAGATGCCGGTCATCAGCGCGCGCCGGCGGACGGGACGGACATGCCGATCAGGGTCACGAGCTCGGCCCTGGCGACGGCGTCGGTGTACTCCCCGCGCGCGGCGATCGTGAGGGTCGACGCCTCGGTCTGCCGTCCGCCGCGCATCGTGACGCAGCCGTGGCTCGCATCGAGCACCACCAGCACGCCCCGCGTGTCGAGGTGCTCGGCGATCGTGTCGGCGATCTGCTCACCGAGCCGCTCCTGCACCTGCGGCCGTGCCGCGAGGATCTCGACCACGCGCACCAGCGCCCCGAGGCCGACGACCTGCTCGCCCGGAAGGTAGGCGATGTGCGCGTGCCCGGCGAACGGCAGCAGGTGGTGCTCGCACACCGAGCGGAACCGGATGTCGCGCAGCAGCACCGCACCGGACGGCAGGGTGTCGGGGGCAGGACCGCGCGTCACGCTGATCGTGTGCGCGAGGGGCGCTCCGGGGTCCTCCCCCACGCCGGAGAAGAACTCCGCGTAGAGCTCCGCCATGCGCGCCGGGGTCTGCTTGATGCCCGGCCGGTCCGGGTCCTCGCCGATCGCCTCCAGCAGCTCGCGGGTGAGCCGCTCGACGCGTTCCCTGTCGACCGTCACGTCACGCCGTCGCGGGGCGGGGGTTGCCTGCTCCTGCCGATCCCTGCTGCGCACGCGGGGCAGCGGACGGCGCCTCGACGGAGGCCGCGAGCGACACGTCCTTCTTCGGGACCTCGATCGGCGGGCGCTCCGACACCGGACGGTCTTCGCTCGACAGCCACAGCGGGCGCTCGGGCAGCTTCTTGACCTCGGTGAAGATCTCGGCGATGCGGTTGTGGTCGAGGGTCTCCTCCTCGAGCAGCGCCAGCGCGAGACGGTCGAGGATGTCGCGGTTCTCGCTGATCACCGCGTACGCCTCGTTGTGCGCCTGCTCGATGAGGGCGCGCACCTCGGCGTCGACCCGCTCCGCCACCTTCTCGGAGTACTCGCGACCGCGGCCCATGTCCCTGGCCACGAACATGTCGCCGCCCTCGGTGCCGAGCTTGACCGGGCCGACCTGCGTGGTCATGCCGTACTCGATGACCATCTTGCGGGCGATCGAGGTCGCCTTCTCGATGTCGTTCGATGCCCCGGTGGTCGGGTCGTGGAAGACGATCTCCTCCGCGACGCGGCCGCCCATCGCGTAGGTCAGCTGATCCTGCAGCTCGTTGCGGGTGACGGAGTACTTGTCGTCGATCGGCAGCACCATCGTGTAGCCGAGGGCCTTGCCGCGCGGGAGGATCGTGATCTTGGTCACCGGGTCGGTGTAGTTCATCGCGGCGGCGGCGAGCGCGTGACCACCCTCGTGGTACGCCGTGATGAGCTTCTCCTTGTCCTTCATCACGCGGGTGCGTCGCTGCGGGCCGGCGATCACGCGGTCGATGGCCTCGTCGAGGGCGCGGTTGTCGATCAGCTGCGCGTTCGACCGCGCGGTGAGCAGAGCGGCCTCGTTGAGCACGTTCGCGAGATCGGCGCCGGTGAACCCCGGGGTCTTGCGGGCGACGACCTCGAGGTCGACGCTCTTCGACAGCGGCTTGCCCTTGCTGTGCACCTCGAGGATCTTCTGCCGGCCCTTGAGGTCGGGCGCGTCCACGCCGATCTGGCGGTCGAAGCGACCGGGGCGCAGCAGCGCGGGGTCGAGGATGTCGGGGCGGTTGGTGGCCGCGATCACGATGACGTTCGCGTTCGGGTCGAAGCCGTCCATCTCGACGAGCATCTGGTTCAGCGTCTGCTCGCGCTCGTCGTTGCCGCCGCCCATGCCGGCGCCGCGGTGGCGGCCGACGGCGTCGATCTCGTCGATGAAGATGATCGCGGGGGCGTTCTCCTTCGCCTGGCTGAACAGGTCGCGCACGCGCGAGGCGCCGACGCCGACGAACATCTCGACGAAGTCCGAGCCGGAGATCGAGTAGAAGGGGGCACCGGCCTCCCCGGCGACGGCACGGGCGAGGAGCGTCTTGCCGGTTCCGGGAGGGCCGTACAGCAGCACGCCCTTCGGGATGCGGGCGCCGATCGCCTGGAACTTCGCCGGGTCCTGCAGGAACTCCTTGATCTCGTGGAGCTCCTCGATCGCCTCGTCGGCACCGGCGACGTCGGCGAACGTGACGGTGGGCGTCTCCTTGTTGACGAGCTTGGCCTTGGACTTGCCGAACTGCATGACCTTGCCGCCACCGCCCTGCATCGACGACAGCAGCCACCAGAACAGCAGGCCGAGGAGCACGAGCGGGAGGAGGAGCGAGAGGAAGCCGTCGAACCAGGTCGCGCGCGGCACCGCGTCGTTGAAGCCGTCCTTCGGGGCGGCCGCGTCGATCGCGGAGACGACCTCGTCCGCCCGCGCCTCGACGTAGTAGAACTGCACGTTCTCGGAACCCTCGAACGGCTTCGACAGGGTCATGTCGACGCGCTGGTCGCCGTCGGTCGTGACGACCTCGGTGACGGTCTTGCCCGAGAGGAGCTCGAGGCCCTGCTGCGTCGTGATCTGCTTCGGCGCACCCAGGTTCGAGATCAGCAGGAATCCGCCGAAGAGCAGCACGCCGATCAGTGCGACGTAGATCAGCGGGTTGCGGGTGAGCTTCTTCACATCCATGGTCGGATCAGCGTATCGCCTCCCCGCTAGGGGGCCGCTGTGCGTTCACCCACGGCGCAACGGTTCCGCGGCGTGCTCGGAGGTGTGCGGAGGCTCAGCTGTAGACGTGCGGCGCGAGGACCGCGACGTCGCGGAGGTTGCGGTAGCGCTCGGCGTAGTCGAGGCCGTAGCCCACCACGAACTCGACCGGGATGTCGAAGCCGACGTACTTGCAGTCGATCTCGACCTTCGCGGCCTCGGGCTTGCGCAGCAGCGCCAGTACCTCGATCGACTCGGCACCGCGCGACTCGAAGTTCTCCAGCAGCCAGCTCAGGGTGAGGCCGGAGTCGATGATGTCCTCCACGATGAGCACGTGCTTGCCGTGCAGGTCGGTGTCGAGGTCCTTGCGGATCTGCACGACGCCGCTGGACTTGGTGCTCGCGCCGTAGCTCGACACCGCCATCCAGTCCATCGGGGCGTGGAACGGCAGAGCCCGCGCGAAGTCGGCCATGACCATGACCGCCCCCTTGAGCACGCCCACCAGCAGGAGGTCTTTGCCCTGGTAGTCGGCCGCGACGCGCGCGGCGAGCTCTTCCAGCTTCGCGGTGATCTCCTCCTCGGTGACGAGGATCTGTGCAAGGTCGTCCTGGATCTCCGCGGCGCGCATGGATCGATTTTAGGCGACGTCGCCGGATGCTCCGACCCCGGCGGGCGGCATCGGCGTCAGGAGCGGATCTCGTCGTGGTCGCCGCGGGTCGTGCGGGGGCTGAGGACCGAGAGCTCGACGGTCTCGAACTTGCCCTCCTCCGTGCGCACCCAGGTCACCTCGACGTACCAGTCGTCCTTCGCGTAGGCGTCCGCGGTCCGCCGGCCCTCTCCGGTCTCGCGCGCATCGGTGTGCTCCCACCCGTCGTCGAGCAGACCCGCCGCGATCGCCTTCGCCGCGTCCTCGGAGGCTGCGGCGCGCTGCACCGGCTCGACGTAGACGTCCACCTGCCACCACACCTGGTCGTCGGGCGAGGGGTCGGCGGAGACCGGGTTCTGCACCATGCGTCCGCTCGACTCGACGTCGGGAGCGGTCGTCGGGGCCAGCTCCGCCGGGATCATGCCGACCATCTCGTCGGCCAGCGCCTCGGCCTCTGTCCGGTATTCGTCGAGTCGGCTCTCGTCGGTGGTCATGGTGCATCCTCCCAGCGTCAGGGCTACGAGGACGCCGGCCATCAGCGCGATGGCACGTGCGGTCCTGGTCATCCCTCGATCCTCGCGTACTCCGGCACGAAGTCCGGCTTGTCGATGCCGTCGGTGCGCACCGGGGCCTGGACGATCGGGGCGCCACCCGGCACCACGATCGGCCGCGGGTTGTAGACGTCGTCCGGTGCGAACAGCATCGCGTCGCCGCCGGTGATCACGGCGATGATGTTGTCGAAGGCCACGGAGCGCGGGTCGTACACCGAGCTGTGGCTGTCGATACCGCGCGGTGTGCCGTTCCCCTCGACGTTGTAGTCCTCCAGGTCGACGACGCGTCCGCCGCGCTCGTCCTGGATCCACCCGGTCTCCAGGCGCGTCACGCCGTCGGCCGTGAGTGGCGACTGCCCGTGCATCTGGCCGGCACCGTTGCCCTGGATGAGACCGACGACGAGATCGCCGCGCGCCATCATCGAGTAGTGCGGCACGCCCGAGGTGTGCGGAAAGTCCTCGACGCCGCTCACTCCCGCCCCCATCCCGGCCGCCGAGACGTAGAGGATGCGGTCGGCGACGAGCCCGGCCTTCTCCGCGAGGCCCACGGTCGCGCCGCCGTAGCTGTGCCCCAGCACGGTCAGGGTCGAACCGCTCGGCTTGTCGATCCCGGCGACGAAGTCCACGAGCTTCGGGGCGAGGTCGCGCGAGTAGGAGGCATCGGTCGGACCGGGGAGCTCCAGCTGCGGGAACGTGCCGCCGGCCCACTGGAACACGGCCGTGTCGGGTCCCGCCGAGCGGTACAGCTGCGCGCCGGTGCCGTCGCCGAAGCTGGTCATCGTGGTCGTGGTGCCCGGCACCGACACGGCGACGTTGCGGATCCAGGCGGGGATGTCGCCGGTCGTCGGGTCGATGGGGCCGTGGTAGGTGCCCACCGCGTCGGCACCAGGGTCGAACACGACGACGCGCGCACCGGCGCCCTTGTCGGTGTGCTTGCGTTCGCTCTCGTCCCACCACGTGTAGTCCTGGTCGAGCAGGCTCTGCCAGTAGTCGATCGGCTCGCGCAGCTTCGCGATCTCGTCGAGGTAGCCCTTCGCCTCCCACGCGTCCGCGCGGTCGCCCGTCTTGAGGCTGTCCACGAGCGCCTGCAGCCGGGCGATCTCAGCCTCGCGTCGCGCGATCTCGTCGCGGATGTTCTTGTGGTTCGCGGTGACGCGGTCGCGGATCGGGATGCCGTTGAGGTTGCCGAGCAGGAGGGAGGATGCCGCCAGGAGCGCCGTGCGGGTCTCCTCGTCCATCGCGTTCCACGTCTCGCGGATGATGCCGGGGTCGCCCAGCCCGGCGAGCGACTCCGCCGTGATGCCGTTGACGTCGCCGGCCCAGATGAGCCCGGCGGCCGAGAAGCCGCCCGGGCCGACCTTCCCGCCCTGGGTCACGGCGACGACCAGGGGCACCGCGGCGAGCGCGGTCGCGGCGCGCTGATCGATCGTCGCACGCTCGTCGGCCAGCGCGTTGTAGGAGGAACGGGCGGCGTGGTACGCGTCGATCGCCGCCTGCCAGCGGTGCAGGTAGCCCGGGTCGTCCAGGTACATCCACGACGGCAGCACCGCGTCCCAGGGCAGCGCCCACCCGGTGACGAACTCGCTGGCGGCGTTGAGCGCCTCGGCGCGGCGGACGAAGATGTGGTCGTAGGCGTTCTGCGCGGTCCTGAGTCGACGGGCGGCCTCGCCCTTCAGCGCCTCGAGGTCGGTGGCGTACGTCGTGATCGCGGCGGAGATGCCGTCGAGGCCCTCCGCGGCCTCCCCGAACCGCTGCGCGAGGAGCAGGACGCGTGCACCGAGGGCGTCGGACGCGGAGGCGGTCATCGACGTCAGACTCGCAAGCGCGGTGTCGGCGTCGCCCTTGCGCGCACGGGCGGAGCTCGCGCGGGTGGTGAACGCGGTGGCCGCACCGGTCACCGCACCCACGTCGCCGCGGGCGGGGTCGTCGATCAGTCCGGGCAGGCTCATCGTGCCGCCTGCGCGAGCGTGTCGTCCGACGCGGTGAAGGTGCTCGCCGCCGCAGCCGCGTCGGAGGCCGAGTTGGTCGCCGTCTGCGCGAGGGCCGAGAGGGCCTGTGACACGAGCGACTCGATCTCGCCGAGCGCCGCCTCCACCGTCGGCGAACCGGTACCGGCGAAGGACAGGCACGAGGTGACGACCGGCGCACCCGCCGCCGACAGTCGCGCTCGGGCCGCCTCCAGCGTCTCGCCCTGCACATCGAGGTCCGTCATCGATGCTCCTTCCCCCCGTGCCTTCACGATAGGAGCAGGCCTGGTCGCGGTCGATGGGGACATCTCCCCATCCGCGCACGAGCGCACTACTGTGAGCGGGAGACGGGCGGACGCCCCGACGGAAGGATCCCCATGGCCCTCGACGACATCCTCAGCCAGGTTCCGATCGACGACATCGCGAAGAAGCTCGGCGTCTCGCACGACGAGGCGAAGACCGCGGTCGAGCAGGGCGGCGCGGTGCTGCTCGGCGGGCTGGCGAAGAACGCGGAGACCCCCGAGGGCTCCGACGCGATCCAGAAGGCGCTCAAGAAGCACGAGGGCGCGACGGGCGCCGCCTCGGTCGACGACATCGATCAGGCCGACGGCGGCAAGATCGTCGCGCACATCCTCGGGTCGAAGGAGAAGGAGGTCACCACGCAGCTCACCGAGTCGAAGGCGACCCCTGGTATCGACTTCGGCAAGCTCCTGCCGATCCTCGCCCCCATCGTGATGGGGCTGATCGCGAACGCGACGAAGGACAAGACGGCGAAGACGGAGCCGACGGCCGAGGGCTCCGGAGGGATCGGCGATGTGATCGGCGGCATCCTCGGCGGCGGCGGTCAGAGCGGCTCGGGCTCGGGCGGCGGCCTGGGCGACGTGCTGGGCGGCCTGCTCGGCGGCGGCAGCGGCTCGGGTGGCGGGATCGACCTGGGCGGCATCCTGGGCGGGCTGTTCGGCGGCAAGAAGTAGCGATCGCCCGACCTGCCGCGCCCGGCGACTCAGCGCCCGGCGGCGGTGAACACGAGGCGCCCACCCTGGCGCCGCGCCGAGCAGCCGGGCAGGTCGATGGGGCCCTGTCCGCTCCAGTCGGTGACCAGGCGGGCGACCTCGACCGTCTGGGTGCGGGTCAGGCTCACGCCGAACTCGCTGTCCACCACGAGGCGGATGATGCGGTTGCGCAGCGCGGCGGGGTTGGCGGCGAGGGCGGCGACGCTCACGGAGATGCCGGCCTCGGCGTGCTCGACGATGTCCTCGATGGTCTCGTGGATCATCTCGTCGAACGCCTCCGCGTCCTCGCGCAGCTGCTCGGCCGTGCGGGCCAGGGCCTCCGCGATCCCGGGGCCGAGCTCGGCCTCCAGCACCGGCAGCACGCGGTCGCGCACGCGGACACGGCTGTACCGGTCGTCGCTGTTATGCGGGTCGTCCCAGGCGTCGAGCCCGGCCGCCGCGCAGAACGCCCGGGTGGTCGCACGGCGCACGCCGAGCAGCGGCCGAAGCCACCGCACACCGTCGTCGTCGGCACGCTCGTCGGCCATGCCCTGCAGGCTCGCGGCGCCGGAACCCCGGGCGAGCCCGAGCAGCACGGTCTCCGCCTGATCGTCGAGCGTGTGGCCGAGCAGCACCGCCGCGGCCCGGAGGTCGTTCGCCGCGTCGCGCAGCACGCGGTACCTCGCGTCGCGG
>NZ_SSDM01000404.1:0-1528 GCF_004794375.1 Microbacterium sp. K35
CGCGGGGGCGCGGATCGGCGCCGCGACCGGACGCTTCATCGCCGAGGTGCTGCGGCGGGTGCCGGAGGCGGCGCTCACGGGCGACCCCGTGCGCCGTCTGCCCGCCACGGCCAGCTTCACGATCGCGGGGGTGAGCGGCGAGGCGGTGCTGCTGGAGCTGGAGCGGCGCGGCGTCATCTCGTCCAGCGGCTCCGCGTGCGCGGCGGGCAGCGACGAGCCGTCGCACGTGCTGCTCGCGTGCGGCGTCGACCCCGCGGTCGCCCAGACCTCGGTGCGCTTCACGTTCGGGCGCGCCCCCCTCCCGGACGACGCGCCGGAGCGCCTCGCCGCCCTCGTCGCCGCCTCGGTGGACGCCGTCCGCGGATGAGCTGCGGCTCTAGACTCGGCTGGTGACCGACGCCCCGCTCGTGACCCTGGTCGTGCCAGGACGCGACATCGCCGCCTTCGCCCCCGCCGCGCTCGACTCGCTGCGCGCGCAGACCGAGCGACGCTGGCGTGCCATCCTCATCGACGACGGCTCGACCGACGACACGGGCGCGATCTTCGACGCCGCCGCGGCCGCGGATCCGCGGTTCACGTCGATGCGTCACGCCGCCTCCCGCGGCCTCGGTGCCGCGCGCAACGTGGGACTCTCGCTCGTGGACACCCCGTACACCGGGTTCCTCGACGCCGACGACGAACTGCGCCCCACGGCGCTCGCCCGGCTGCTCGGCACGCTCGAGGAGACCGGGAGCGACCTCGCCGCCGGCGCGTACGTGCGGTCGCG
This sequence comes from Microbacterium sp. K35, assembly GCF_004794375.1. Taxonomy (NCBI): domain Bacteria; kingdom Bacillati; phylum Actinomycetota; class Actinomycetes; order Micrococcales; family Microbacteriaceae; genus Microbacterium; species Microbacterium sp. K35. Next base: position 767 of record NZ_SSDM01000404.1, read on the forward strand.
GTGGCAGGGCGACCGCTACGTCGCGGGGCGCGTGCAGCCGTGGGTCGCCGCCGCCACCGCCCCCGAGCGACGCGGCACCACGCTTGCCGAGCACCCCGCGGCCGCGTCGAACATCGTCGCGTGGTCGAAGGTGAGCAGGACCCCGCTGTGGACCGACCTCCGCTTCCCCGAGGGCGTCGCCTACGAGGACCAGGTCGTCGCGCAGACCCTGTACACCCGCGCCGGGGCGTTCGACGTCATCCCCGACGTCGTCGTCGAGTGGCGGGTCAGGGCCGACGGCACGTCGATCACGCAGAGCAAGGCCCAGCTCCCCGTGCTCCGCGACTACCTCACGGCCCTCCGCGGCGGGATCGCGGTGCTGCACGCCGCCGGGGAGCACGCCGCCGTCACCGCCCGCCTCGACCTCATCCTGGCGATGGACGTCCCTCCCCTGCTCGACATCGCCCGTACGCACCCCGACCCGGCGTACGACGCCGAGGTGCAGGCCTTCCTGGCCGAGCTGCGGGCGCTGCCGGAGTTCGCCGACGCCGCTCCCGATCCCGCGCTCGCCGACGCCCTGAACTGGTGAGCCCGACCCCCGAAAGGCCGCCCGCATGAACGCCTACCTCGACTCGCTGTTCTCGCTCGACGGTCGCACGGCCGTGGTGACCGGCGGCAGCTCCGGCATCGGCCGCGGCATCGCCACCGCACTCGCCCGCGCGGGCGCCGCGACCGTGATCGTCGCCCGTGGCGAGGAGCGCATCCGCGAGACCGTCGAGGAGC
>NZ_SSDM01000405.1:0-36495 GCF_004794375.1 Microbacterium sp. K35
AGCTCCTCGGCCTCCGCGAAGTGCCCGAGGAGCTGATCCCCGACGGCCGCCCAGCTGCGCGCCTGGACGCTCTCGTGACCGGCGCGGCCGAACGCGCGCCGCGTGTGCGCATCGGCCGCGAGCTCGCCCACGCGCCGGCGCAGCTCCCGCAGGTCACCGGGAGGGTAGAGCCAGCCGTCGACTCCGCTGCGTACGAGGTCGAGCGGTCCCCCGCGCCCCGTCGCGACGACGGGGACGCCGCTCGCGTGCGCCTCCTGCAGGGTCTGCCCGAAGGTCTCGCTCTCCCCCGGGTGCACGAACACGTCGAACGACGCCAGGGCCGCGGCGAGCGCGTCGCCGTCGAGGTGGCCCAGGAACAGGGCGTCAGGGAGCAGGTGCTGCAGGCGCGCACGGCTCGGGCCGTCGCCGACCACGACGAGACGCGTACCGGGGATCCCGGCGAGCACGGCCAGGTCTTCCACCTGCTTCTCCGGGGCCAGACGCCCGACATAGCCGATCACGGTCTGCTCACCCCACCGTGCACGCAGAGCGGGGTCGCGGCGCGTCGGATGGAACCGCTCCGCGTCCACGCCTCTCCCCCAGCGGCGGAGGCGGTCGACGCCGAGCTGAGCGAGCTGTCGGGCGGACTCGGCAGACGGAGCCAGCGTCAGGGTGGCCCGCCGGTGGAGCCGGGTGACGTGCGCCTGCGCGATCCCCGCTGTCGCGGCCACGCGGTAGCGCTCGGCGTAGGACACGACATCGGTCTGGTACGCGGCCACCGCGGCGACTCCCTGCCGCTCCGCCGCGAGCACGCCCCGCCACCCGAGGGCGAACGGCGACGCCAGGTGCACCACGTCCGGTCGGAAGTCGGCCCAGCTCGCGATGATCCGCGCCGGGGCGGACGCGCCCACCCGCACGTCGCGGTAGCCGGGAAGGGGCATGCTCGGCACCGCCGTGATCCGCGCGCCGTGGAGCTCGCGCGGCATGCCCTCCGCCGCCGGCGCGATGACCTGCGCCTCGTGTCCACGGCGCTCGAGATGGCGGAGGATCTGCATCACGGATCCGGTCACGCCGTTCATGTGCGGAAGGAAGGACTCGGTGACGATCGCGACTCTCACACCCACAGGATGGCCGCGGCTCGAGCGGCCACCGCCCGGAAACGGCCCGGTGCACCAGATGTTCACCAGTTGCTGGACCGGGGGTCACCGGCCAGCTTCCCGTCGGTTGCCGTTCACCCGCGCCGTGCACGCTGGGCGTCGTGCCGACCGATCTGTTCGCCGACGCGCTCGCGAGCCCGTGGAGCCTCGTGGTCATGAGCCTGCTCGTACTGGGTGACGCGTTCGTCGTCGTGATCCCCGGCGAGATCGCGGTGACGGCACTCGGCGCACTGGCCGTCACGACGGGCAGTCCTCCGCTCTGGGCCGTGGTTCTGTGCGCCGCCGCGGCCGCCGCCGTCGGTGACGCCTGCTGCTACCTGATCGGACGGCTCGTCGGGACCCGGCGATGGCGGTGGATGCGCGCGCCGCGCGTGCGGCAGGCGCTGGACGGCGCCAGACGGCGCCTCGACCGCGGCGCGGCCACGGTGCTGTTCACGGCGCGCTTCGTGCCCTTCGCGCGGCTCGCGGTGAACCTCGTCGCCGGAGCCTCGCGTGTGCGACCCCTGCGCTACTTCCCCCTGGTGGTCGTCGCGGCGACCGGGTGGGCGGTGTACCAGGCCGCGGTCGGCGCCCTGATCGCCGCGGTGCTCCCCGGCGGGCCGCTGGTCGCGGTGCCGGTGTCGATCGTCGTGGCCGTGGCGCTCGGACTCGCTGTGGACCGGGTCGCCGCGCGACGCCGCGGCCGACTCCCCGCGCGCGACGACGGTGCCCTAGGCTCGGGGGCATGAGCACCGAAGAAGGCGCCTCCTCCTCGGAGGACATGAAGCGCAAGTTCAAGGAAGCGCTCGAGAAGAAGAACGCGCACCACCGGCAGGGCGAGGCCCACCTCGACGGCGACTCCGCCGTCCACGCCGCCAACGCCCCGCAGACGCGACGCGAGTTCCGACGCAAGAGCGGTTGACCGCGGTGATGCGGGAGCCGGTGATCACCGGCTCCCGCATCCCTGTCCCGCCCGTGTCATCCGCCGAGGGCCCGGTTGCGCGCGCGCTCCTCCTTCGCGGACATCGCGGTGACGGCGGCCTCGTGCAGTCCCTGGACGTCGGTGGCCTGCGGGTGCGGCGCCGCGTGGGCGTCCACCCCGTCGAGTCGTGATTCGTCGAACGGCAGCTCGCCGCTCAGGACCCGGCGTACGCGGTCGCGGTCGATCTGCCTGGTCCAGGTGCCGATCAGCAGCGTGGCGACCGCGTTGCCGGTGAAGTTCGTCAGCGCCCGCCCCTCGGACATGAACCGGTCGATGCCGACGATGACGCCGACGCCGTCGACGAGGTCGGGCCGGTACGCCTGCAGCCCGCCGGCCAGCGTCGCCAGGCCCGCTCCCGTGACGCCCGCCGCCCCCTTGCTCGCGATGATCATGAACACCAGCAGGCCGATCTGCTCCCCGATCGACATAGGCTGGCCCATCCCGGTCGCGATGAACAGCGACGCCATCGTGAGGTAGATCGCGGTGCCGTCGAGGTTGAACGAGTAGCCGGTGGGCACGGTGATGCCGACGACGGGCTTGGAGACCCCGATGTGCTCCATCTTCGCGATCAGGCGCGGCAGCGCGGACTCCGACGACGACGTGCCGACGATCAGCAGGTACTCCCTGGCCAGGTACTTCATGAGCGACAGGATGTTGACCCTGGTGACCGCCCACAGGAGCGTCCCCAGCACCACGAGGATGAAGACGATGCAGGTGATGTAGAACGCCACCATCAGGATCCCGAGGCTCCAGATCGCGGCGACCCCCGTCTTGCCCACGACGGCCGCGATCGCCCCGAAGGCGCCGATGGGGGCCAGCCACAGGATCATGCCGAGGATCCGGAACACGAGCTTCTGCAGCTGCTTGACCGCCTCCATGATCGGGGCTCCGCGCTCACCCAGCCCCTGCAGCGCGAACCCGGTGAGCAGGGCGATGAAGAGGACCTGCAGCACGCTCTCGCCCGTGAAGGCGGAGAAGAACGTCGCGGGGATGATTCCGAGCAGGAACTCCTGCGTCGTCGTGGCCTCCGTGGTCTCCGTCTGATAGCTGGCGTTCGCCATGTCGAGCCCGGAGCCGGGGTGGATGATGTTCCCCACGATCAGGCCGATCGCGAGCGCGAAGGTCGACATGACCATGAAGTAGAGCAGCGCGAGACCGCCGATCTTCCCGACCGTCGCCGCCTTCGCGATCGAACCGACACCGACCACGATCGTGCAGAAGATGATCGGCGCGATCATCATCTTGATCAGCGCGACAAATCCCGTGCCCAGCGGCTCGAACCCGCGCCCGACCTCCGGCCAGACCAGCCCGACGACCGCGCCGAGCACCACCGCGATGATCACCGAGACGTACAGCCAGGTGTGGCGGTCCCAGGCCTGCTTGCCTCGCCGCCAGTGGAACCGGGGAAGGGAGAATCCCGTCGTGAGCGCCATGCGTCCTCCTCGTGTCGACGTCGTCGTCCGAGCCGGTGGCCTCTGTACCCCCGACCCCTTCCACGGTCTCCGCGCTCGCACGACGACGCCATTTGTGGTCGTATTGGTCCCTGCCGGACCCGTCGACGATCGGAGGAACGGGATGGCGCACGCCTCCCCCGGCCGCAGCGCCGCGTCGCGGGTGTTCGCGGCGCTCGTGGTGACCGCCGTGGTCGTCGGCGCCCTCGTCGCGCTGTTCCTCGTGGTGGAGGCGCAGCGTGCCGTCCGCTCCGAGGCCGAACGGCTCACCGCCGCCACAGCCGCCGCCCTCGCCTCCGCACCGGACGTGGTCGCACTGCTCACCCGCGGCGATACGGCGAGCGCGAGCGCGTCGCTCGAACCGTACGCGCTAGAGGTCATCGACAGGGCGGGGTTGGACTTCGTCACGATCATGACGCCGGAGGGTCTGCGCCTCACCCATCCCGATCCGACTCAGATCGGCGCGCCGTACCTCGGGACGGTCCCGTCGACCCCGCGCGTGCTCACCGAGGAGTTCCGCGGCACGCTCGGTCCGTCCGTGCGGACGATCGTCCCTGTTGTCGATGATGACGGCACCCTGGTGGGCTGGGTCGCCACGGGGGTGACGACCGAGACCATCTCCGAGACCCTGGTGCGGCGGTTGCCGCTGTCGCTCGCCATCACGGCGGGACTGGTGCTGCTCGGGGTGGGCGGTGCCCTGCTCGCCCGTCGGGTGACGCGGCGGTTCGCGGGCGACCTGCCGCCGGGGAGCTGCGCGACGCGGTCTCCTCCTATGAGTCGGTGCGCACCCTCGGCGAAGCGCTGCGGGCGCAGACGCACGAGCACGGCAACCGCATGCACGCGGCGGTGGCGCTGCTCGGACTCGACCGCCGCGACGAGGCGATCGAGATCCTCACGCAGACGTCCCGGCAGAGCCAGTCCCTCGTGGACCAGGTCACGGCGCGGCAGCACGGCGACCCCGCGGTGGGCGCACTGCTGCTGGGCAAGGCCGCACAGGCGCGCGAGCGCGGCATCGACTGGCGGATGGACATCGCCCCGGACACCCCGCGCACCCCGCTGGCGCCCGTCGACGCGGTGGCCGTGCTCGGGAATCTGGTCGACAACGCGATGGATGCCGCGGCGGAATCCGCAGACCGCTGGGTGCGGGTGTCGCTGCGGCGCGGCGATCATGGCGGCATCGTGCTGGAGGTGGCGGACAGCGGCCCGGGGATCCCGGTCGATCAGAGGGAGCGGATCTTCGCCCAGGGGTATACGACGAAGCCCGCGGGGCCGCACGGGCGCGGCATCGGGCTGGCCCTCGTCCGCTCCGTCGTGAGGGAGGCCGGCGGGGACGTGACCGTGGCGGGCCCGCCGACGGTGTTCCGGGTGACCCTCCCGTCGGCATCGTCACGCGGGAGCAGGTCGTGATCCGCGTCCTGCTGGTCGACGACGACCCGCTGACCCTCGAGCTGCATCGCACCTACCTCGCGCGGCTGGACGGCTTCGCGGTGGCCGGTGAGTGCACGGGAGCGCGCGCGGCTCTCACGGCCGTGCGGGAGCGACCCGGCGCTGGCGCGTTCGATCTGATGCTGCTCGACGTGACGATGCCGGACGGATCCGGACTGGAGGTGCTGCGCGCGCTCCGCGCGAGCGGTGCGGCGCTGGACGTGATCGCGATCACCGGCGTGCGCGACGCGGAGACGGTGCGGCAGATGGCGGCACTCGGCGTCTTCCACTACCTCGTGAAGCCGTTCGCGTTTGCGGTGTTCCGGGAGCGGCTGGAGCAGTACCGGGCGTATCGTGCCCAGGCGCACGGGACGACGGGCCCGGCGACGCAGGCGGAGATCGACGCGCTGCTGAGTCGGTCGACCGGAGCCATCGTCCTGCCGAAGGGCCTGTCGGCGACCTCGCTGGAGCGCGTGACGGCGGAGCTGCGCGCCCGCGGACCGCTCTCCGCGCGCGAGGCCGCCGAGCGCCTCGGACTGTCACGCGTGGCCGTGCGCCGCTACCTCGAGCACCTGGTCGTCGAGGGCGTGGCGGTGCGCGGTGCCCGCTACGGGACGCGCGGTCGACCCGAGACCGAGTACACCTGGCGGCGGGGACCGGCTGGGCGGTGACGCGCGCCCCGTCCCCGTGTCTCCACGGGGACGGGGCGCGGACGTCGGCGCGGGGTCACTCGCCCGCGAGACCGCCGAGCATGTGTCCGAACGATCGACCCTCACCGAGATAGGTCGCCGGGTCGTACGGGTCGACGACCGTGGCCGCCTCGCGGCGGGCGACCGCCTCGGCCAGCTCCCTGGCACCCTTCTCGACGCGCTTGGCGAGCGGGGCCACGTCGTCGCCCGCGCCGCCCCAGTCGCTGGACGCCGCGAACACGCCGGTCGACACGGCCTCCGCGTGCAGGTAGGCGAATAGCGGGCGGATCGCGTAGTCGATCGCGAGCGAGTGCCGCGGGGTGCCCGCGTTGGCGCCGATCAGCACGGGCTTCCCGGTCAGCGCGTCCGGGTCGAGCACGTCGATGAACGACTTGAACAGGCCGGAGTAGCTGGTCGAGAAGATGGGCGTCACGGCGATCAGCGCGTCCGCCGAGACGACCGTGTTGATCGCGGTCTCCAGGGCGGGCGGCGCGAAGCCCGTCAGCAGGTTGTTGGTGATGTCGTGCGCGTAGTCACGCAGCTCGATCACGTCGACCGTGGCCTGGATGTCGCGCTCGGCGAGCGCCTTGACGGTCTCGGCGGCGAGCCGGTCGGCCAGCATCCGCGTGGACGAGGGGTTCGACAGGCCGGCCGAGACGACGGCGATGCGACGCGTGGTCATGTCAGGCCTCCTTCCGGCCGAGTCCGAACGCGGCACCCGCGGGTGCCGGGGTGTCCTGGTAGGGCGAGTCGCCCGTGAGGTTGTCGCCCCGGTTGGCGCCGGGTCGCGCCTGACGCGTGGGGCCGTCGCCGAACTCGGCCTTCACGCGCGCGGCGTGCGTCGGGGCGTCGGGCACGCCGGCCGGACGGTCCTTCGCGAGCTCCTTGCGCAGCACCGGCACGACCTCGGAGCCGAGGATGTCGATCTGCTCGAGCACCGTCTTCAGCGGAAGGCCGGCGTGGTCGATCAGGAAGAGCTGGCGCTGGTAGTCACCGAAGTGCTCACGCATACCCGCGTACCGGTCGATGACCTGCTGCGGCGAACCGACCGTCAGCGGCGTCATCTCGGTGAAGTCCTCCATGCTCGGGCCGTGGCCGTACACGGGGGCGTTGTCGAAGTACGGCCGGAACTGGTTCACGGCGTCCTGCGACTTCGCGGCCATGAACACCTGCCCGCCGAGTCCGACGATGGCCTGCTCGCGCGTGCCGTGGCCGTAGTGCTCGAAGCGCTGGCGGTACAGCTCGATCAGGCGCTGATAGTGCTCCTTCGGCCAGAAGATGTTGTTCGCGAAGAACCCGTCGCCGTAGTAGGCGGCCTGCTCCGCGATCTCCGGGGTGCGGATCGATCCGTGCCAGACGAACGGGGGGATGCCGTCGAGCGGGCGCGGGGTCGACGTGAAGCCCTGCAGCGGGGTGCGGAACTTGCCCTCCCAGTCGACGACGTCCTCGCGCCACAGCTTGTGCAGCAGGGCGTAGTTCTCGATCGCGAGCGGGAGGCCCTGACGGATGTCCTGTCCGAACCACGGGTACACCGGGCCGGTGTTGCCGCGCCCGAGCATCAGGTCCATGCGGCCGTCGGACACGTGCTGCAGCATCGCGTACTCCTCGGCGATGCGCACGGGGTCGTTCGTGGTGATGAGCGTGGTCGACGTCGAGACGATCAGCCGCTCGGTCTGCGCGGCCAGCGCCGCCAGGAACGTGGTGGGGCTGGAGGACCAGAACGGCGGGTTGTGGTGCTCGCCGATCGCGAAGACGTCGAGGCCCACTTCCTCGGCGTGGGTGGCGATGGCCAGCGTGGCCTTGATGCGCTCCTGCTCGCTGGGGGTGACGCCCGTGGTGGGGTCGCGGGTGATGTCGCTGACCGACATGATGCCGAACTGCATCGCCTGCGCGCCTGACTGCTCGCTCATGATTGCTCCGTGTTCTCCGAACCCGATGATCGTGCCACCCGGTTCTATTCATTTGAATGTAATCGTGTCAACGCGTGCACGGCAACTTTATTCCCGCGCCTGTAGCCTCGGAGGATGAGCACCACCGGGGCCGACATCACGGGGCCCGCCACCGGGTCCGTCCCGCGGAAGCGCCGGCGCGTGCCCTTCTGGGACAACGCTCGCTACGCGTGCATCGTCCTCGTCGTGCTCGGCCATGCGATCCAGCGGCTCATCTACGACTCCGACATCGCGTTCGCGTTCTACCTCGCGCTGTACGCGTTCCACATGCCGGCGTTCGCGATCATCTCCGGCTACTTCTCCAAGTCGGGCTCGCCCACCAAGACGCAGATGGCCAGGGTGATCACCGACATCGTCCTGCCCTACGTGATCTTCGAGACGCTGTGGACCCTCACCAAGTGGCTCGTCGAAGGTCAGGCCACCCCGAACTTCACCAAACCGAGCTGGACACTGTGGTTCCTCCTGGCGCTGGCGATCTTCCGCCTCGTCCTCCCCTACCTCGCACTGCTGCGCTGGCCGCTGCTGTGGACCGTCGTGATCTCGATCGGCGCCGGCTACCTCTCCAACGTCGACAGCACCTTCTCGCTGTCCCGCACGCTGGGCCTCCTCCCCTTCTTCACGCTCGGCTGGTGGCTGCGCGAGCACGACATCGTCAACCGGCTGCGCCTGCTGGACTTCCGCCCCTGGTGGATCCGCGCGGCGGCGATCGGCGTCTTCGCGGCGACCGGGTGGGCCGCCTGGAACTGGCTTCCGCTGTGGCAGGCCGCCGACCTGCGCGAATGGCTGTTCTACGAGGCCTCCTACTCCGACCTGGTCGGCACGCAGTGGTGGGCCGGCGCGATCCGGGTCGCCCTCATGCTGCTCGCCGTCGTCCTGTGCGCGGCGTTCTTCGCGCTGATCCCCCGCGGCTCGTACTGGTGGACGACCTTCGGCCAGTACACGATGTACGTCTACCTGCTGCACTCGTTCGTGCTCTATCCCTTCCGGGAGAGCGGTGTGCTGCGCGACCTCGAGCCGACCTGGTTCTGGCTGCCGCTCGTGACCGCGCTCTCGGTGGTCCTCGCGCTGCTGCTGGCTACCAAGCCCGTGCGACGGCTGTTCCGCCCGCTCGTGGAGCCGCGCCCGCGCTGGCTGTTCTCCGATCCCGAGCTCGCCGCGCGCGAGGGTCGCAGGAACGACCCGACCGGCTCGCGTCGTCCCCGATGAGCGGCGCCCCCGGAGCCGACGCCCTCTCCGTGAAGGACAGCCTGGTCGCGATCATAGAGGACACGGGCTTCCGCGCACACGGCCTCCACGTGCGCGCGGGCGACGGGACCGCCGAGCACCGCTGGGCACCGGACGTGCGAGAGGACATCCAGTCGGTCGCGAAGGGCGTGTGCGTGCTCGCCGTGGCTCTCGCCGCCGACGACGGCGTGGTCTCGCTCGACGAGCCCGTGGCGCACCTCCTCCCCGATCACGAGCTCGGGCCGGGCGTCGACCGGGTGACGCTGCGCCACCTCCTGTCGATGTCGAGCGGGATCGACCTGCCCTGGTCGCCCACACTTCTGACCGACTGGCCCGACCTCGCCGCGGAGTTCCTGCGGCGCCCCTCCCGCGGGCGCGTCTTCCAGTACTCCAATGCCAGCACCTACACCGCCATGGCGGCCCTCGCCGCGCGCGTCGGCGACGTGGGCGACTACCTCGACGACCGCCTGCTCGGCCCGCTCGGCATCCACGGCACGCAGTGGAGCCGATGCCCCCACGGCCGCATCGAGGCGGGCGGCGGTCTCGCGCTGCGCACCGAGGAGATGGCGCGCATCGGGCGGCTGATCCGCGACCGCGGCGCGTGGGAGGGGCGTCGGTTGGTGTCGCCGGAGCACATCGATGCGATGCACCGCGACGGAGTGGTCGCCGGCGTGAACCCGGGCTACGACCGCTATGCCCTCGCCGGGTGGGGCGGGCCGGGACGGGCCTGGCGGCTGCACGGCGCCCACGGGCAGCTGATGATCTTCCTCGATGACGCCGTGGTGACGATCAGCGCCGAGGACCACGCGGGAGCCGACGCCCTGGCCGCGTCTGTCGTCGAGGTCCTGGAGGCCGCGCGGCTCGCGTCCTAGGGCGGGTCAGGTCAGGTGAAGAGCTCGGCGCCCACGTAGGAGCCGGGCTTCGCGCCGGCCGGCACCGCCCAGATCCCCGACCCGACGTGGCGGATGTACTCGTTCATGCGGTCGGTCGCCAGCCGGCGCTGCAGCGTGATGAACTGCGCGGGGTCGCGCTGATACGACAGGAAGAAGAGCCCGGCGTCGAGCCGTCCGAGCGTGTTGTTGCCGTCCACGTAGTTGTAGCCGCGGCGGAGGATGCGCACGCCGTCGTTCTGCGTCGGGTGCGCGAGCCGCACGTGGCTGTGGGCGTCGATCGCGCCGCCGTGGAAGTCGGGCTCGGTGAACTCGTCGCCGCCGGAGAGCGGAGCGCCCTCGCCCTTGTCGCGGCCGATGATGGTGGCCTGCTCCGAGAGTCGCACCCGGTCCCACGTCTCGATCAGCATCGCGATGCGCCGGGCGACCAGGTACGAGCCGCCCGCGAGCCAGCCCGGATCGTCCGCGGCGGAGACCCACACGTGCTCGTCGAGCGCGGCGGTGTCGTCGGCGAGGATGTTTGCGGTGCCGTCCTTGAAGCCGAACAGGTTGCGCGGCGTGGCCTGCGCCGCCGTGGTGCGGGACGTCTTGCCGAACCCGAGCTGCGACCACCGCAGTCGCGCGCGCCCGAACGCGATCCGGCTGAGGTTCCTGATCGCATGCACCGCCACCTGCGGGTCGTCGGCGCACGCCTGCACGCAGAGGTCGCCGTGGGACATCTCGGGGTCGAGGTCGTCGCCGAGGAAGGCGGGCAGCCGCTCCAGCCCTGCGGGGCGCTGCGCCGCGATGCCGTAGCGGTCGCCGGCTTCGTTCTCGAACAGGCTCGGACCGAACCCGATCGTGATGGTCAGCCCGGCGGACGGCAGACCGAGCGCTTCACCCGTGTCGTCGGGCGGGGCTTCCGGGCTGCCGCCGACGGCACCGCTCGCGCTGACCTCGAGTCCCTGCGTGAGGCGCGAGGCCGCGTAGCTCCAGTCCTGGAGCAGCGAGATCAGGTCGTCGCGGTCGGTGCGCGGCATCATGTCGAAGCTCGCGAAGTGCAGGTGGTCCTGCACGGGCGTGGTGATGCCGGCCTGGTGCACGCCGAAGAAGTCGTAGCTGTTCTGCGCGTCTTCGGCGGCGCGGGCGCGTCCGAGCGCGACGCCGCCGGTCAGTCCCGCCCCCAGGCCGACCGCGAGACCTGCGACCCCGCCGCCGACCGCGAGACCGAGCAGTCCGCGCCTGCTCAGCCCCGCGGGAGCGTCGACGCGTGCGGCCTCCGCCCGGTCCTCCGGTTCGCGGATCGGTTCGCTCTCGGTCATGTCCGGCGCCTCTGCGGTCCCGTCAGTCGAGCACCGTCGCGGTCAGCTGCGACAGCGGCTCGGCCAGGGCGTTGATCAGGTCGGTCAGCTCGCGCTTGTCGTCCGCCGTGAGGGTGGCGTACCCGACGAACCCGTCCGCGAGGGAGCCGTGCGTGGCGAGCGACGACTCGAGCGCGGCGTACCCCGACTCGATCTCGTCGACCAGCGCGGCGCCGTCATCACCCTGCGCCGTGGCGAAGTCCTGCACCAGGGAGAACGCCATCTTGGAGCCTTCGACGTTCGCCGCGAAGTCGAACAGGTCGGTGCCGGACCACCAGTCCTCCTCGCCGGAGATCTTGCCGGTCGCGACCTCGTCGAGCAGCGCGATCGCGCCATTGGAGACACCGGCGATGCCCTGGTCTTCCAGGGTCGTTGTGAAGTCGTCGGAGTGCACGTAGTCGTACAGCTCCTGCACGTCGGCGAGCAGCAGGTCGCCGTAGTCGGCACGTTCCTCGGGCGTGGACGGGGCCCAGCCCTGCCACGCGGGCGTCTCCCCGTCGGCGTTGAGGGCGTCCTGCGCCGGCACCCACAGGTCCTTCTCGATGCGGTGGAAGCCGGTCCAGTCGAGCCCGTCGGCCACGGCGTCGACCTCGCGGAAGTCGATGCGCGGATCGAGGTCGCCCAGCGCCTCGGCCACGGGCTCGATGCGCTCGTAGAAGGCGCGGCTCTGCGGGAACAGCGTGCGGGCGGTCGCGTCGTCGCCGGACTGGTAGGCGGCCACGAGCTCTTCCACCGCCGGCACGAGCTGACCGACCTGATCCTTCACGAACGCCGCGTACAGGTCGACCGCCGTCGTCTTCTGCTCGGCGTCCGGCCCGTCGACGGCCACCGGGTCGCCCGTGACGGTGAAGGCGGCCTTGCCCACGCCGTCGCCCACCATGCCCGGCTTGCACAGCGTGAAGTAGTCACCGGGCTGCACCACGACCGTGAGCGTGCGCGACGCCGCCGGCGCGATGTTCTCGACCTCGCCGACGATGCGCAGGCCGTCGTCCGCGAGCAGGTAGAACTCCGACACCTGGTCGGTGTCATTCGAGACGTCGAACGTGAGGGTGCCGCTCTCCGCGGTGGCGGCCGAGACCGCGCAGTCGGAGTCGGTGGACGACACGTCGAAGGCGGCCGTAGCCGCGGTGTCCTCCTTCGCGACGCAGCCGCTCAGGACGAGGACGGCTGCGCCGGTCACGGCCAGCACCCCCAGGGACCGGGACGAGATGGTCATGCTGCTCCTTGCTGTGAGAGAGGGGTCGCCTCGGTGCGAGGGCGCGGCGTCGGTGCCGCGGAGCGACGCCGCGGGCGGAGGCCACGCACGTAGAACGTGCCGACGATGGCGAGGTAGAGGACCCAGGCGGTCACCTGGAGCCAGGTCATGGCCGGCATGAAGCCGATGGTGGCCTGCAGCACGGCGGCGAGAGGGCCGCCGGGGGCGATCGCAGACGACACGTCGAAGGCCCAGCCGAACGGGAAGCCGGCCGCCCCCACGGCGACCGCGCCGGTGGCCGCGTCGATCGGCGCGGCGGCCGTGAACGGACCGGGCAGCGCCCCCGCCTCCTGCAGATCCATGACGGCGTACGCGAGCACGCCGGCGGCGACGATCACGAGGAACCCGCCGGTCCAGGCGAAGAACCGGCGCAAGTCGAGGCGCAGCGCGCCCCGCGAGATCAGCCAGCCGAGGGCCACCGCGGCGAGCAGACCGAGCAGCGCGCCCAGCAGCGCGGAGGGCGCGTCGCCGAACGACTGCACCATCGACCACAGCAGCAGGGTGGTCTCGATACCCTCCCTGGCGACGGAGACGAAGCCGATCGCGACGAGCGCCCAGAGTCCGCCCGCGGTGAGCGCGCGGTCGACGCCGCCCTCGAGGGTCGCCTTCATCGTGCGTCCGGCCCGCTGCATCCAGAAGATCATCCAGGTGACCATCGCGACCGCGAGCAGGGACAGCCCGCCGCCGATCAGCTCCTGGGCGGTGAACGTGAGCTCGTACGCGCCGAAGGTGAGGACCGCACCGATGGCCAGAGCGAGCCCGACCGCGAGACCGACGCCCGCCCAGAGCTTCGGGAGCGCATCACGCCGGTCGAGACGCCGCAGGTAGGCGACGAGGATGCCGACGACGAGCGCGGCTTCGAGCCCCTCGCGGAGGCCGATGAGGAAGGTGGCGAGCACGGACGGTGTCCCTCTGATGACGACTGAGGTAAGGCATCCCTTACCAACGAGACTCTAGCACCGCGACACCCGTTCCCCCGACCGGATGACATCCGCCGGTGCCGGGACACCCGCCCGAGTAACGCGACGCAACACTCGCCCGCGGCCCGAGAACCTCGACATACCCTCGGTCCATGGCTGAACTCTCGCTCCCGATCCTTGACCTCTCCCAGCTCGACCAGGGCCCCGAGGCCGCGGCGCGGTTCCGCGACGAGCTGCGTGCCGCGACCCACGACGTCGGCTTCTTCTACCTCACCGGCACCGGCGTCTCTCCCGAGCTGGAGGCGCGCCTGCACCGCGCCGCACTCGACTTCTTCGCCCTCCCCGAAGAGGACAAGCTCGCGATCGAGAACGTCAACAGCCCCCACTTCCGCGGCTACACCCGGGTCGGCGGCGAGCGGACCCAGGGCAAGGTCGACTGGCGCGAGCAGATCGACATCGGCCCGGAGCGCGAGCCTGTGAGCGACGGCCCCGCCTTCAACCGCCTGATCGGCCCGAACCTGTGGCCAGCGGCCCAGCCCGAGCTCCAGGCCGTGGTCGCGGAGTGGCACGAGACGCTGTCCGAGGTGTCGCGCACGCTGCTGCGCGCGTGGGCACAGACCCTCGGCGCCGACGAGAGCTACTTCGACGAGCACTTCGGTGAGCCGTCGACTCTCATCAAGATCGTCCGGTACCCCGGCACGCACGAGCCGGAGCCGCAGCAGGGCGTCGGCGCGCACAAGGACTCCGGTGTGCTCACGCTCCTGTGGGTCGAGCCGGGCAAGGGCGGCCTCCAGGTGGAGCGGGACGGCAGCTGGGTGGATGCACCCCCGGTGCCCGGCGCGTTCGTGGTGAACATCGGCGAGCTGCTGGAGTACGCGACCGGTGGCTACCTCAAGGCCACGAACCACCGGGTCGTCTCGCCGAAGGCCCCGGACGAGCGCATCTCGATCCCGTTCTTCTTCAACCCCGCGCTCGACAAGCGGCTGCCGCTGATCGAGCTGCCGGACGAGCTGGCCGCCGAGGCCACCGGCGTGACCGACGACCCGAGCAACCCGATCCACGCGCTCTACGGGGAGAACGCCCTGAAGTCGCGCCTGCGCGCCCACCCCGACGTCGCCGCGATCCATCACGCCGACCTCGTGGGCTCCCCCGCCTGAGCCGCGGACGGCGGTTCAGCCCTCGTCCGCCCACGCGATCTCACGCAGCGCGGCCAGGTGCGCGGCGAACGCCGCACGCCCCTTCGGCGTCGTGCGCACCCAGTCCCCGCCGGTGGCGCGGAGGAGACGACGGTCGACCACGACGAACCGCTGCGCCTCGAGGCGACGGATCGCATCGCGAAGGCCGTCCGCGTCTCCCGGGAAGATCCGCCGTAGCGTCTCCACCTCGAGATCAGCGCCGTCGTTCAGCACGGCCATGAGACCGAAGGCGACCGAGGGCGCGAAGGTGTCGTTCAGCCGCGCGACCGGGTCCGTCGATTCCGCCCTACTCATGGCCACGTCCCCGCAGAGCGGCGGCCCCGCCGATCAGCACCACCACTCCCGCCGCCACGGCTGCTGAAATCGTCGGCTCAGGGGACAGCACGACGAGCACTACCGACGCGATCGTGGCGACCAGCAGCGCCACGACGTGGGGCCACCGCCACGATGCCCCGATCGTCGTCAAGCCGATCGCCGTCGTCGATGCCGCGGTCCACACGAGAACGACCGCCATCGTCACGAGGAGGAGGAGCATCCCGCTCGCCGGGTCTGCGGGAACCGTTCCGAGCCAGGCCACCGTCCCCACCGCCAGACCGACGAGCACCGTGCCCCACCGCGCCGGAACCGAGAGCCGCTGCGGCTCCTGGCGCGTCGGCCGCGGAGCCCGCAGGAGCGCTACCGTCCCGTAACCGCCGAAGCCGAGCAGGGTGGCCGCCGCGGGCACCACCAGCCAGAGCGGAGAAACTCGTTCGTTCATGCTGACGAGGAGGAGGGTCGCCACCCCGGCCAGAACGAGCCCGACACCCCCGACGATCAGGACCCGGCGGAAGGGCGCCGGACGCACACCCCGGTCGCTCCGGGCGATGAAGCCCTCGCCGAGCTGTCCCCACAGGATGGCCAGGACGAGGAGCGCCTGCCAGCGCAGAGAGGGCGTGCGATCGCGCATCATCGAGGCCGCGATGCACAGGTACGCCGAGAACCAGACGCCGCTGACGATGCGGAGCCACGCGACCGGGCGCCGGTCGACCAGACGGTCGCGCCGCTCGACGATCTCCTCGGCGTAGGCGAGGTATCGACGGGCGACATCCGGGTCAGGCGGCTCGAGGGGCGTCTGCGCTGCGGCGGATGTCGGATCCACGTCGATCTCCTCACGTCACGAGTTGCCTCGTCCGTTATAAGAAGGCGCGGGCGGAACGGCAATATTCGGCTCGCTACAACGCATCTGCACACGACGAAGGCCGCCCCACACCGTGGGGCGGCCTTCTCAAGAATGTTCTGCGCGATTGAACGCTGGGTTCGCTCTGCCTTATCGGCGGAGTCCGAGACGCTCGATCAGCGAACGGTAACGCTCGATGTCGATGTCCTGGAGGTAGCCGAGCAGACGACGGCGCTGACCCACGAGCAGGAACAGACCACGACGCGAGTGGTGGTCGTGCTTGTGCTCCTTGAGGTGCTCGGTGAGGTCCTTGATGCGCTGCGTCAGCATTGCGACCTGCACCTCGGGGGATCCGGTGTCACCGGGGTGCGTCGCGTACTCTTCGATGATCGCCTTCTTGACGTCTGCTTCCAGTGCCATAGATTCGATCCCCTCTCTGCTTGTTGCGCGGCGCCCGACGCCTGATGCGTGAGCTCTCTTTATCCGCGGCCGATCGAACGGCAACCTGACGAGTCTACCAGCCCGGGCGAGCCCCGAGCGACACGGCCGACCAGCGCTCCCGCGAACTCCACTACGCTCGAGGAGTGCGGGAGAGGTGCGTGGCGTGAACGCGGGACGAGGACATCTGATCGACCTGACGCCGCTGCGGATCAGCCCCGCTTTCGCACGCATGTGGATCGGCTCGACGCTCGCGGGCATCGGCGGCCAGCTCACGATCGTCACGGTGATGCTGCACGTGTTCGCGCTCACCGGGAGCACGTTCGCGGTGTCGATGATCGCGGTGGCCGGGCTCCTGCCGATGGTCCTGGCCGGCCTGTACGGCGGCATGCTCGCCGACGCCTTCGACCGCCGTCGCGTCGCCCTCATCGCCGCCACCGTGACCTTCGCCTCCACCGCTCTCCTCGCGGCGCTCACGTGGACCGGTGCCGAGACGATCTGGTGGCTGTACGCGCTGAGCATGATCAACTCGGCCGCCAACTCGGTGGGCATGGCCACGCGCACCGCGATCGTCCCCCGCCTCATCCCCCGCGAACAGCTCGCCGCGGCGTCAGCGCTCAACGGTGTCGCCTTCGGGCTGACGGTCATGGCCGGTCCGGCCCTGGCCGGCCTGCTGGTCGCCCTCACGGGCTACGGCTGGACGTACTCGATCGACGTCGTGCTGATGCTGTCGATGTTCCTCGGCCTGTGGACGCTGCCCTCGGTGCGTCCGGAAGGCGAGATCGTCCGCCCCGGTCTCGCCTCGCTCGTCGACGGCTGGCGCTTCCTCCGCCGCGCGAGCAACATCCGGATGCAGTACGTCGTCGACATCATCGCGATGACGTTCGGCCAGCCCCTCGTCCTCTTCCCCGCGCTGGGCACGCTGCTGCTGGGCGGCGGCGCGGTCACCACCGGCATCCTCACCGCAGCCGTGGCGGTGGGCACCTTCGCCTCGAGCCTGTTCTCGGGCCGGGTCGTGCAGTACCGCTGGCACGGTCGCGGGATCGCACGCGCGGTCGAGGCCTATGGCGCATCGATCCTGCTGTTCGGTGTGGTGCTGCTCGTGGGCGCCTTCTCCTCCCCCGCCGACGAGGACACATCCCACGTCGGACTGATCATCGCCGCCTGCGTGGCCCTCGCGCTGTCCGGCGCCTCCGACAACGTCAGCTCGATCTACCGCAACACGATGATGCAGGCGGCCGTGCCCGACACCATGCGCGGACGCCTGCAGGGGCTGTTCATCGTGGTGGTCGCCGGCGGCCCGCGCATCGGCGCCCTCTACGCCGGCACGCTCGCCACGCTCACGACGCTGTGGTTCCCTCCCCTGCTCGGCGGGATCCTGGTGATCGCGCTGGTCGCGCTGATCGCCGGGCGCAACCGCCGCTTCCGCTCCTATGACGCAGAGAACCCCGAGCCCTGACGGACCCGGGGTTCCTGAAGCCGTGCGGCGATCAGTCCTGCTGCAGCGCTCCCTGCAGGTCGAGGTTGATCGTGACGTCCTTGCCCACGAGTACGCCGCCGGTCTCGAGCGCCGCGTTCCAGGTGAGGCCGAAGTCCTCGCGGTTGATGACCGTCTTCGCCGAGGCGCCCGCCTTGTAGTTGCCCCACGGGTCGCTGCCGAAGCCGCCGAAGTCGAGCTCGAACGTGACCGGCTTCGTGATGCCGCGGATCGTGAGGTCGCCGTCGACCAGCAGGTCGCCCCCCTCGACGCGCGCACCGGTCGACACGAACTCCATCGTGGGGTAGTTCTCGGTGTCGAAGAAGTCCGCCGAGCGGAGGTGCTGGTCGCGGCCCTCGTCCTTCGTGTCCACCGACGTCACGTCGACGCTCGCCTCGACCTTGGCCTCGAGCGGGTTCTCCGGAGCCACGAGCGTCGCGCTCTTCACGCCGAACGTGCCGCGCACCTTCGAGATCATCATGTGACGGACGCTGAAGGTGACCTCGCTGTGCGCGGGGTCGAGGACCCAGGTGCCGGGGCGGTAGCCGGGGATGTCGATGCTGGTCATGGGTTTCTCCTCGGAGACATCGGCCGCGCGGAGGCGGCGTACGGACAGGGCCGCGATCGCGGCGTCCTCCAGCCCAACCTAGATTCACGCGAATGTATTCCCGTGCATGCACACGCATTCCGGAAAGACAGAACGCTCCTCCTGGCGAGAGGAGAGGCGCTCGAGATGTCGCGTCGGGATCAGCCCACGGCGACGAGGTCGATGATGAAGATCAGCGTCTTGCCGGACAGGAAGTGTCCGCCGCCGACCGGACCGTAGGCCAGGTGCGGCGGGATGATCAGCTCGCGGCGTCCGCCGACCTTCATGCCGGGAATGCCGTCCTGCCAGCCCTGGATCAGGCCGCGCAGCGGGAACTGGATGGTCTCGCCACGGCCCCACGAGGAGTCGAACTCCTCGCCGGACTCGAACTCCACACCGGCGTAGTGGACGGTCACCGTGTCACCGGGCTTGGCCTCGGCACCATCACCCTCGATGATGTCGCGGATGACCAGCTCTGCGGGGGCAGGAGCGGTCGGGGCGTCGAACTCGGGCTTCGTGCGATCAGTCATGGCTCCATCCAAGCGGACCCCCGCGCGCCCGGTCAACGCGACGGGACCTGCTCACAGCGAACACCTCGACCGGGCGGGTGGCCTCGCGCCCTGCCCCTTGACACGTCCGAGGGGCCGGGTGCACCCTGGTGGCAGATCAACTCAGCGCCCGGGAGACATGCAGGCATCGCCGCAGCACCGGGCGCTGAGTCTTGCTCAGGGCGGATCAGTAGGCCAGCAGCGCGGCCCTCGTCGCGCGCGTGCGGATCAGCAGCGCCCGCTCGTCCTCGACCGCCAGCGGGTCGCGGCCGGTGATCGCCCGCTGCCGCACCGCCGCCAGCGCCGTCGCGTCCTTGATGAACTCGCGCATGAGCGGACGACGGTCGCCGCGCAGCTGCGCCGCCCACGTCAATCCCGCCTTGCGACCGGACGGCGTCGCCAGCATCGTGACCTCCTCCGGCGTGAACCATCCTGCGGCGGCGTACTCGGCGAGCCGGGCTCGCGTGAGCCGCGCCTCCTCCCGCCGCAGCGCGATGATGCCCAGGATGAAGCCGATGAACAGCGGGACCTGCAGCGTGAAGTAGAGGCCGAAGAAGTCCGCGAAGGTCGCCGAGCCGTTCCACAGCGCGTGCAGGAAGACCGCGCCGAACCACCCGAGCAGTCCCGCGCCGAGGGCCGCCCCGGCGGAGGCGTGCCGGCGCGCGACGAGGCCGATCGCGAACCCCGTCAGCGACGTGAACATGGCGTGCGCGAAGGGCGACAGCAGCGCGCGCACCACGAACGTGGCGCCGAGCTGCTCGCCGCCACCCTCGATCAGGCTGACCGCGAAGTACTGGATGTTCTCGGTGAACGCGAACCCGGCCCCCACCAGCGCGCCGTACACCACGCCGTCGACCGGGCCGTCGAACGAACGGCGGGCGAGCAGGAAGACCAGGAACACCCCGAGGCCCTTCCAGAACTCCTCCACGATCGGCGCCTGTACGACCGCCGCCACCGCCTCCGGCACCGGGCCGAGCAGGATCGTCATCCCGACGTCGACCAGGAGAGTGAGGCCGACCGCCGCCACCGCGCCCCACGCGATCGCGAAGATCACGAGACGCTTCGGCTCCGGCTCCCATCGGTCGATCATCCGCACCCCGAGGAACACGATCGCCAGGGGGATCAGCGCGAGAACGAGCCCCACGGCCGACGCCGTCGGCCCCAGCGCCCAGCCGAAGTAGCCGATCAGCGCCAGGAGCAGGAACCCGAGGAAGGCGAACAGCCACAGCGAGACCGTCCTGCCCTTCTTCGTGGTCACCGGCAGGGCGGGCAGCGACTCCGCCGGCGACGGCGCGACGGGCGCCGGCGGGGTGTACGGCGTCGGCTGCGCCAGTGCGGACGCGTAGCCGGGCTGCTGCCCGTAGGTCGCCGGCAGATAGGGCGACTGCGCATACTGGGCCGCGGAGTACGCCGACGGTGCGGGCTGCTGGGCGGGCGGCGGCGTGTATCGCCCGGGCTGCTGGGGGTCGGCCGGTCCTCCGAAAGTCATAGCCAAAGCTTATGGGGCACAAGCAATACCGCCCGGGTCTGGTCGAGTCCTCCATCCGCCCCGCCGCAGCCACCCGGTAGCGTAGAACCATGCGGTTCGCTCATCTGCGCCGTCCCGACTCCCCCCGCGCGGTCCTCGCCGTGGTGGACGACACGGACGCCATCCTCGTCTCCGATCTCCTGTCCGACGCTCCTGCCACACTGCAGCAGCTGATCGAGCGGGGTGACGTCGCCCTCGACGAGCTGCGCACCGCCCTGGCCGAGGGCACCGCCCCGCGTCACCCGCTGGGTGACTGGAGCTTCGACTCCGCCGTGCTCGCCCCGCCCGCCGTGCTCGCGGTCGGCCTCAACTACGCCGCGCACTCCAGCGAGCTCGGGCTCAAGACCGACGCTGCGCCCACGGTGTTCACACTGTGGCCCAACTCCCTCACCGGGCACGATCACGTCACCTCCTGGCCGCGCAGCCTCAGCGAAGCCGTCGACTACGAGGCGGAGCTCGGCGTGCTGATCGGCACCCCCGCGAAAGACGTGAGCGAAGCCGACGCGCTGTCGCACGTGTGGGGATACACCGTGGTGAACGACATCACCGCGCGGAACATCCAGTTCTCCGAGGCGCAGTGGTCGCGCTGCAAGTCGTTCGACGGCTTCACGCCCACCGGTCCCTTCGCGGTCACGGCCGACGAGGTGCCCGATCCGCAGGACCTCCACATCTGGACGGTCGTCGACGGGCACACGGTGCAGGACGCGAGCACCGACCAGATGGTGCGCTCGGTCGCGAAGCTGATCGCGCATCTGTCGCAGTCGCTCACGCTGCTGCCCGGGACGCTCATCTCCACCGGCAGCCCCGGCGGTGCGGGCTACTCGCGCGACCCGCAGATCTTCCTCCGCGACCACTCGACGGTCACGGTCGGCATCGACGGGATCGGCGAGCTCACCACGCACTGCCGCATCCTCGACTGACACCGGACACGCGGAAGGGGACGGGAGCCGCGGCTCCCGTCCCCTTCTGCGTGTTCGGCGTGCCGCAGGTCAGATCTGGATGAGGTCGTCGGGCGTGACGATCGGGATGGCCGCCGTCACGGCCTCCAGGCCCGACAGGCGCGCGGGCGAGAGCTGCTTGGTCACCTCGTCGCGCGACATGAGGCCGGCCTCGACCACCAGATCGGCGACGTTGCGGTTGGTGAGCAGCGCGGTCTTCGCGAGCGCGGCCGCGGCGGCGTAGCCGATGAAGGGGGTGAGCGCCGTGATCACGCCGACCGACGCGCCCACCATCGCCCCGAGGCGGTCGCGGTTGGCGGTGATGCCCTCGACGCAGTTCACGCGCAGGGTCCACATGGCCTGACGCATCCAGGTGATGGACTGGAAGATCGAGTGCGCGATGACCGGCTCGAACGCGTTGAGCTGCAGCTGTCCGCCCTCGACCGCCATGGTCACCGTGGTGTCCGCGCCGACGACGGCGAACGCGACCTGGTTCACGACCTCGGGGATCACCGGGTTCACCTTGCCCGGCATGATGCTGGAGCCGGCCTGGCGGGCGGGGAGGTTGATCTCGCCGAGGCCCGCCTGCGGACCCGACGAGAGCAGGCGCAGGTCGTTGCAGATCTTCGAGAGCTTGATGGCGTTGCGCTTGAGCGACGACGAGAACGACATGAAGGCGCCGGTGTCGCTCGTGGACTCCACGAGGTCGGTCGCCGTCTCCAGGTCGAGCCCCGTGATCTCGCGCAGGTGCTTGAGCACGGCCGGCGCGTAGTCGACGTGCGTGGTGATGCCGGTACCGATCGCCGTGGCGCCCATGTTGATCTCGAACATGAGCGAGGCGTTCTCGGTGAGACGGCTGTGGTCCTCCCCCAGCGTCGTGGCGAAGCCGTGGAACTCCTGGCCGAGCGTCATCGGCACCGCGTCCTGCAGCTGGGTGCGCCCGACCTTGAGGATGTCGTGGAACTCGCTCGCCTTGCCCAGGAACGCGATGCGCAGGGCGTCGAGCTCGTCGAGCAGCGACCGCAGCGTGAGCGACAGCCCGATCTTGACCGCCGTCGGGTACACGTCGTTGGTGGACTGGCTGCGGTTGGTGTGGTCGATCGGCGAGAGGAACGCGTAGTCGCCCTTCTCGCGTCCGGCCATCTCGAGCGCGATGTTGGTGATGACCTCGTTCGCGTTCATGTTGGTCGAGGTGCCGGCACCGCCCTGGATGACGCCGACGGTGAACTGCTCGTGGAACTCGCCGTCGATCACCCGCTGCGCCGCGCGGTCGATCAGGTCGGCACGCTCGGCATCGAGCACGCCGATCTCCTTGTTCGCCCGCGCACTGGCCTGCTTGACCATCGCCAGAGCGATCACCAGGTCGGGGTACACGGAGATCGGCCGCTTGGAGATCGGGAAGTTCGCGTCGGCGCGGGCCGTGTGGATCCCCCAGTAGGCGTCGACGGGGATCTCCATGCTCCCCAGCGAATCGGTCTCGGTACGTGTAAGTGCAGGCGCGGCAGAAGCCATGTCACATCCTCGTGGGTCGTGGCGAATGGAAAAGTGGGGGATGCGACCAGTCTACGCCGGTCGGCGCGGCGGTTTCCGGGAGAACGCGTCGAGCCGCTGCTCCGGCGTGAGGGCGGCCATCCGCTCCAGCCACTCGGAGGAGAAGAAGTCGCCCGTGGGAGCGTCGACCACCAGGACGACGGTGTGGGTGATCGTGTCGGGATACACATGCACGAGCTGGAACGACTGCGCCGCGTCCATGCCGTTCACGTCGGGTGCCGGCCGGGCGACGTTCATCGTGTAGCAGGTCGCCGAGGCCACGCTCACCGGGACGCCGGCGAACACCCCGTGCGAGGAGTAGTGCAGGTGTCCCGCGAGGATCCCCCGCACGTCGGTGCCGCGGATCACCTCCGCGAGCTCGTCCTGGTGGCGCAGCTCGAGGATGTCGAACAGCGGCAGGTGGCTCGGCAGCGGCGGGTGGTGCATCGCCAGCAGCGTGCCGTGCGGCGCCGGCTCCGCGAGCAGTCCGGCCAGCCACTCGAGCTGACCGGGGTCGAGGTCTCCGTGGTGCCATCCGGGGACACTCGTGTCGAGCGCGATGAGCCGCAGTCCGTCCAGCTCCCACACGCCCGTCACCGGCTCCTCCGTCGGCTCCCGGTCGAGAAGCTCACGGCGCAGCGCGGGGCGTTCGTCGTGGTTGCCCGCGACCCACACGATCGGTGTGCCCCGGTCCGCGGCGACCGGCTCGAGCGCGGCTCGCAGTCGCCGGTACGCGTCGGGCTCACCGAGGTCTGCGAGGTCGCCCGTGACCACGATGGCTGCGGGCGCCGGATGCACGGCGCGGATCGCCGCGAGGGTGCGGTCGAACGAGGCCTGCACGTCGTAGCTCCCGCCGAGCAGTGCCCCTCCCGCGAGGAAGTGCGGGTCGCTCACGTGGATCAGGACGTGGGAGGCCGGGTCGTGCCTGCCGAAGACGTACGGGGTTCCGGGTGCCGCGGACATGACCTCAGCCTAGGGTCACGCCCCGACGCCAGGTCCGGACGCGCCAGGGCCGCGGGGTCTCAGTGTCCGAGGACGAGGAGGAGGATGCCGCCGATGACCGCCGCACCGCACAGCACGAAGCACACGTAGGCACCCACGAGCGCGAGAGTCTTCTGTCCCTCGGTGAGCGGGCTCTTCTGCGCCGCCTTGGCCGCCTGCTTGGCCGCGCGCTTGAGTTCCTTCTCGGAGATCACGGTGATCGCGTCGGTGAACTCGGCGGGGCTCACGACGGGGGCCCGGCCGCTGCGGACCAGGAGCCGCAGTCCCAGCGCGTAGAAGGTGACGATGGCCGCGGCGCCGATGAGGGCGGCGGCGAACACCTGGAAGAACGCGAGCCAGTCGATCGTGACGCTCATGCCGAGTCCCCGTTCCGCGTGATCGTGGCCTCGTCGGCGGCCGACTCCGGTGCCGGGGCCGGGGCGACGGGTGCAGCGCCGGTCTTCGCCGCCTTGGCACCGGCCTTGGCCTCCGCCTTCTTCTTGGCCTTGTTCTTCGCCTCGGCCTTCGCGCGGTCCTTGGCCTCGGCACGCGCCTTGGCCTCGGCCTTCGCGCGCTCGATGCGCTGCTGACGGCGCGTGGGCGGGGGCGTGTCCGGCAGCTCGATCGCGAGACCCGACTCCGCCACATCGCTCATCGCGTTCGCGTGCGTGACCGCGTTGCGCCGCGACCGCAGGAACAGGCCCAGGATGATCGCGAGCGCAAGGACCGCATCGATCGCGACGCCCCATGGGCCAAGCCACACGACCAGCAGGGCCGCGAGGGCGCCGACACCGCCGGCGGCCGGCAGCGTCAGCAGCCAGCCGACGCCGATGCGTCCGGCCGTCCGCCACCGCACGGTCGAGCCGCGGCGACCCAGCCCCGAGCCGATGACCGAGCCGGACGCCACCTGGGTCGTGGAGAGCGCGAAGCCCAGCGCGCTGGACGCGAGGATCGTGGCCGCGGTCGAGCTCTCGGCGGAGAAGCCCTGCGCCGGCTTGACATCGGTCAGCCCCTTGCCGAGCGTGCGGATGATGCGCCACCCGCCGAGGTACGTGCCGAGCGCGATCGTGAAGGCGCACGCGACGATCACCCACAGCTCGGGCTCGTGGTGGGCTCCCGACTGCCAGCCGATCGTGATCATGGCCAGGGTGATGACACCCATGGTCTTCTGCGCGTCGTTCGTGCCGTGCGCCAGCGCGACCAGCGAGGACGTGAAGATCTGACCCCAGCGGAAGCCGTCGCGTCCGTCCGGCTTGCCGTCGTAGCGGCGCGTGACCGAGTACGCGATCTTGGTGGCCGCGAACGCGATGATGCCCGCCGTGATGGGGGCGATCAGCGCGGGGAGCACGATCTTCGACAGCACTGCACCGAAGTCGATGCCGCCGAGGCCCGCGCCGACGAGCGTGGCGCCGATGAGGCCGCCGAACAGCGCGTGCGAGGAGCTCGACGGCAGGCCGAGCAGCCAGGTGAGCATATGTTCCACGTGATCGCACCGATGAGTCCGGCGAAGATGAGCGACAGGAACAGTTGCGCCCCCGCCTCGAGGATCGCATCCTCGCGGATGATGCCGCCCGAGATGGTCTTCGACACCTCCGTGGACAGGAAGGCACCGACGAGGTTGAGCACGGCGGCCAGCAGCACCGCGGTCTTGGGCTTCAGGGCACCGGTCGCGATGGGGGTGGCCATCGCGTTGGCGGTGTCGTGAAAGCCGTTCGTGAAGTCGAAGAAGAGTGCCAGCGCGATGACGAGCACAACAATGAGGGCTGCGGTTTCCACCGTTCGCTTTCGGTCTTGAGGAAAGGGAATGTCGACGGGATCGACGTGACGAACGAAGAGTTCACCGTGGGTTTGACTTCCGTTTACCGGCCCCGGTAAATCCTCCCACCGTCCCCCGTGCCGGTCAACTCGACCTGGGATAGCGTGGAGCGGTGACTGACGCCCCGATCGCCGCCCGCCGTCCGACGTTCCGCACGCACCACGGGGACACCGTGGAAGACCCCTACGAATGGCTGCGCGAGAAGGACTCCCCCGAGGTCATCGCTCATCTCGAGGCCGAGAACGCCCACACCGAGGCCGAGACCGCCCACCTGGCCGGACTGCGCGAGACCCTGTTCCAGGAGATCAAGGGCCGCGTGCAGGAGACGGATCTGTCGGTGCCGACCCGCCGCGGCGACTGGTGGTACTACAGCCGCACCGAAGAGGGCGCGCAGTACGCGATCCACTGCCGCGCGGCCGCGGAGCCCGACGACTGGACTCCCCCGCGCCTGGAGCCCGGCGTCCCGGTGCCCGGCGAGGTCGTGCTGCTGGACGGCAACGCCGAGGCGGAGGGCCACGAGTTCTTCTCGCTCGGAGCCTTCGACACCACGGATGACGCGACGAAGCTCCTGTGGTCCACCGACTTCGAGGGCGACGAGCTCTACACCGTGCGCGTACGCGATCTCGCGACGGGCACCACGTTCGACGACGAAATCCCGAACACCGGCAGCGCCTTCTTCACCCCCGACGGCACGGGGGTGCTCTACACCACGCGCGACGAGGCCTGGCGCCCGGACACCCTGTGGCTGCACCGCCTCGGCACCCCCGTCGCCGACGACGTGCGGCTGTTCCACGAACCCGACGAGAAGTTCTGGCTCGGCGCCGGGATCACCCGCAGCCGCCGGTACCTCGTGATCGCGGTCGGGTCGAGCATCACGAGCGAGGAGCGCCTGGTCGACCTGTCCGGCGACATCACCGCGGAGCCGCAGCTGGTGTGGCCGCGTCGCGAGGGTGTGGAGTACTCGCTGGAGCACGCCGTGGTCGACGGCGAGGACCGACTGCTGATCCTGCACAACGACGGCGCCCTGGACTTCGAGCTCGTGTCGGTGACCGTCGCGGACCCGCAGGGCGAGCGACGCGTGATCCTCCCCCACGAGCCGGGACGGCGACTCCTCGGGGTCGATGCGTTCCGGGACTTCGCCACCGTGGAGTACCGCAGCGAGGGGCTCGAACGGGTCGGCCTGCTCGACTACGCGACCGATGCGGTCGAGGAGCTCCGCTTCGACGAGCCGCTCTACTCCGCCGGCGTGAGCGGCAACCCCGAGTGGCACGCCCCCTTCCTCCGGCTCGGCTACACCTCCTTCGTGACGCCAGGCACGGTGTACGAGCTCGACCTCGCCACGCGCGAGCTCGTGCTGCGCAAGCAGGTGGCCGTTCTGGGCGGCTATGAGCCCTCCGCCTACGGCCAGCGCCGCGAGTGGGCGACCGCGGAAGACGGCACCCGCGTGCCGATCTCGCTCGTCTGGAAGCGGTCGTTCGGGGAGCCTGGTGCCGAGGCGCGCCCCGTGCACCTGTACGGCTACGGCTCGTATGAGCACTCGATCGACCCGGGGTTCTCCGTGGCGCGGCTGTCGGAGCTCGACCGCGGCGTGGTCTTCGCGGTCGCCCACGTGCGCGGCGGCGGCGAGATGGGACGGCAGTGGTACGAGGAGGGGAAGCTGCTGCACAAGCGCAACACCTTCACGGACTTCGTCGCGTGCGCACGGCACCTGGTCGCGGAGGGCACGACGACGCCCGCGCAGCTGGTCGCCGAGGGCGGCAGTGCGGGCGGCCTGCTGATGGGCGCGGTCGCGAACCTGGCCCCCGAGCTGTTCGCCGGAGTGCTCGCCGGGGTGCCGTTCGTCGACGCCCTGACCACGATCCTCGACCCGTCGCTTCCCCTCACCGTGATCGAGTGGGACGAGTGGGGCGACCCGCTGCACGACGCAGAGGTGTACGCCTACATGAAGTCGTACACGCCGTACGAGAACGTGCGCGAGGGTGTGCACTACCCGCGGATCCTCGCCGTGACATCACTCAACGACACGCGAGTGCTGTACGTCGAGCCGGCCAAGTGGGTGGCCCGGCTCCGCGAGGCCGGGGCGACCGACGTGCTCCTCAAGTGCGAGATGGTCGCCGGGCACGGGGGCGTGAGCGGGCGCTACAACTCCTGGCGTGAGCGCGCGTTCGAGCTCGCCTGGCTGCTCGACACGCTCGGCCTCGCCGACGCCTGAGCCGCGGCGGGTCAGCCGAACAGCGCGGCGGCCTCGTCGTAGCGGTAGCGCGGCACCGTGTTCAGCTCGCCCAGCGCATCCGCGAAGGGCACGCGCACGATGTCGGTGCCCTGCATCGCCACCATCTGGCCCCAGGCGCCGTCGACGATCGCGTCGGCGGCGTGCAGGCCCAGGCGCGTGGCCAGCACGCGGTCGAACGCCGAGGGCGAGCCGCCGCGCTGGATGTGCCCCAGGATCGTGGCGCGGGTCTCGATGCCGGTGATCCGCTCGATCTCCGGGGCCAGCAGGTCGCCGATCCCGCCGAGGCGCGGGCGGTTGAAGGCGTCGAGGCCCTTGTCGCTGTAGGCCTCCTCCATGCCCGTGAGCGTAAAGCCCTCCGACACCACGACCAGCGGAGCGCGGCCGCGGTCGTGTGCCCGCGTGACCAGCTCGGTGATCTCGTCGATGGACATGGGGACCTCGGGGATGCAGATCACGTGGGCACCGGCGGCCATGCCGGCGTGCAGCGCGATCCAGCCGACGTGACGGCCCATGACCTCGGCGACCATGCACCGCTGGTGAGAGTCGCCGGTCGTCCGCAGACGGTCCATGGCGTCGGTCGCGATGTTCACCGCGGTGTCGAAACCGAACGAGTAGTCGGTGGCGCGCAGGTCGTTGTCGATCGTCTTCGGGACGCCGAGCACCTTGATGCCGTCCTTCGCGAGCCGGTCGGCCGCGGCCAGGGTGCCCTCGCCGCCGATCGCCACGATGCCGTCGATCTTGTGACCGTAGAGCGTCTTGGCGATGTTCTCGGCGCCGCCGCGCTCACCCTCGTACGGGTTGGTGCGGCTCGTGCCGAGGATCGTGCCGCCCACCTTCGACAGCCCCTTCACCTCGTGCCGGGTGAGGGGCATGAAGTCGCCCTCGACGACCCCGCGCCAGCCGTCGCGGATGCCGACGAACTCCAGGTCGTAGGTGGTGGTGCCCTTGAGCACGATGCCGCGGATGACCGCGTTGAGTCCGGGGCAGTCGCCGCCGCTCGTCAGGATGCCGATCTTCATGCTGCTGCCTTCGGAGGTTCGAGTGTCGGGAGGGGGAAAGGCGACGGTGCCTGGGATCGACCCTAGCGGCACGCCGCCCTCCGCCGCCATTCGGACGCGTCGAAAAACCAGGATCTTGACGCGTCCGACCCGCGGAATCCGCGAACTTTGAGATCGAAGCCCGATCCGAGGCGAATCCGGCGTTAAGAACTCGCGTTCTTAGCGGAGGCTCAGCTCCCGCCGAGGGCCTCGCGCAGCAGGTGCATGAGGGCCGCCAGCTGCACCGACTCGCTCGCCGCCTCCTCGGTCGCCTCGCCGTCCAGCGCCCTGGCCGCGAGGCCCTGCTTCTGGTCGATGAGCTCCGCGATCTTGGTGTCGATCGTGTGCGCGGCGATGATGCGCCACGCCGTCACCGGCTCGTCCTGCCCGATGCGGTGCACGCGGTCGATGGCCTGCGTCTGCTCGGCCGCCGTCCACGAGAGCTCGGCGAGCACGACGTTCGACGCGGCCTGGAGGTTGAGCCCCACACCGGCGGCCGTCAGCGAGCACACCGCGATGCCCACGTCCGGGTCGCCGTTGAAGTCGTCGATCGCCTGCTGACGCACGGTCGTGGTCTGATCGCCGCGGATCGACACCGCGCGGATGCCCGCGGCGGCGAAGTGCGCCTCCGCCTGGTCCATGACGTCGATGTGCTTCGCGAAGAACACGACCTTGCCGACCGACCGCTGCAGCTGCGCCGCGTAGTCGGCCGCGAGCGGCGCCTTGGCCTGACCGATGCGGCGCACCATCGTGAAGACGTTGTCGCCTCCGGTGCCCGCGGCCTTCGACTCCTCGAGCTCGTTCTGAGCGACCAGGCGCACGATGTCGTCGTCGATCTCGCCGGGAAGGAGCCCGCGATCGCCCCGCGCCTCGATGATGCGGCGGTAGCGCGCGGCCAGCCGCTCCCCCAGCTCGCGCTCGGCCTGACGGATGCTGCGCCCGAACTCGTCGTCGAGCTGCACCGGCAGATCTGCGACGAGCTTGTCCGGGAGGTCGGCCGCGACGTCCTTCTTCTTGCGGCGCACGATACCCATCGAGATCACCGCGTCCCGCGCTTCGGGATAGAACGCCTTGTCGGCGGGCGTAAACCCGGTCGCGTCGAGCTTCTCCATGAGCGCCGGTCCCGGCTTCTCGCCGTTCGTCCACCCGAGGAAGCGCCAGATCGCGTCGAAGTCCTCGACGTCGTTGATCAGCGGGGTACCCGTGAGCGCGAGCATCAGCGGGTCGTGTCCCGGCGTGCGCTCACGCACCTGCGCGGCCAGCGACAGCACGTTCTGGGAGCGCTGCGACGACAGGTTCTTGATGAAGTGCGCCTCGTCGACGACCATGCCCCGCAGACCGATGGTCGCGAGCCACGACAGGTGACGATCGAGGATCTCGTAGTTGACGATGAACACGTCGGCGAACGCGTCGATGTCGTCGCCGTCGCCCTGGATGACGGTCGCGCGGCGCTGCGGCGTCCACCGCTCCACCTCGCGCGCCCAGTTCATCTTCACCACGTTCGGCACCACGGCGAGCAGCGGGTAGGCGCCTGCGACGGATGCCGCCAGCACCGACTGCGCGGTCTTGCCCAGACCCGGCTCATCCGCGAGCAGGAAGCTGCGGTGCCCCGCGCGCACCGCCTCGAGGAAGCGCGACTGGTGCACCATCACGTCGAGGCCCTTGGGCGACACGTGGTCGAACTCGGGCGCGGGCGGAAGCTCCATCGAGGCTGCCGCACCGCCGGCGCCGGTCTCGAACGCCTTGTACAGCGGCCCCATCAGCTCCCAGCCGTCGAGGCGGCGCCGGGGCGTGCTGGCCGGGCGCGGCGTGAGGTCGGGCGCGAGGAAGGGGTTGGCGAGCTGGCGCGACTCCACGGACGGCGGCGTCACCTGACGTTCGGCGATCGCGGCCGGCACCACGGGGGCCTGCACGGGCGCCTGGTCCGCGATGATGAGCTCCTCGGGCGGCAGCTCGGCGCCCGACTCCAGCAGCCAGTCGCGGCGCATGCGCTTGGCGACGGGCGACGTGGCCTGGTCGGCCTCCAGCAGCTGGATGAGCGAGGTGTCGCGCGCGGCCGTCTTGGCGAGGATCGTGGCGACGCCGTCCAGACGCTTGAGCAGCTCGGTGCGCGCGGCGTCGGTGATCTCGGTGTCGGCCTTGACCCGCGCGCGCTCCTCACGCACCAGGAACGCGATGACCTGGAACTTCGTGCGGTTCGTCGGGCCCAGCTTGCCGCGCTGGGACTTCGCCTCGATCTCGCGCACCTTGCGCGCGAGGATCGGGATGAGGGGTGCCTCGTCGTCGCGACGGGACGTCTTCTTGCGCCGCGTGGCGGCGGTTGCCGTGGTCGGCATGCTCCTCCTGAGCCTGAAGGGCCCGGCGCCCACAGGGAGCCGATGGCCGTTCTCGTCGTCCGCGTGTGGCGTGAGCCAGGACCGTGCGGACCGTGGATCGTCTCCCTCCGGCGCTCACGGCGGTGCGCGGGTCGGCGGGAGCCTGCTCCCATTCTATGTCATCGGGCCGACCGCCCGCGGAACCGCGCGCCGGACTCGCGGTGCAGCGGTCAGGACTCCACGCCGAGGATCGCCGCAGCCTGCGCCACATCGGCCGCCATCTGCGACATGAGCTTCTCGATGCCCTCGAACGCCACCATGCCGCGCAACCGCTCCACGAACTCCACCGTCACGTCGTGCCCGTAGAGGTCGAGCCCCGTCTCCCCCAGCACGTGCGCCTCGACCTGGCGGACCAGCACGTCGTCGAACGTGGGGTTCGTGCCGACGGAGATCGCGGACGGATGCCGGATGCCGGTGTCGTGGTCGACCAGCCAGCCGGCGTAGATGCCGTCCGCGGGGACGAACGCATCGACGATGGTCGAGAGGTTGGCGGTGGGGAACCCCAGCTCGCGGCCGCGCTTGAGGCCGTGCACGACCTCGCCGCGCACATCGGGAGAGCGCCCCAGCACCCGCGCGGCGCCCGCGACGTCGCCGTCCACGAGCAGCTCGCGGATCCAGCTCGACGACACGCGCCGCGACGACCCCTCGAGGTACACGTCCTCGACCACCTCGACCGTGAAGCCGTAGCGGGGGCCCAGCTCGCGCAGCAGCTCGGGTGTGCCTGCCCCGCGATGCCCGAACCGGAAGTCCGCGCCGACGAACACGGTCGACACCTGCAGCGCGCCCACCAGGATGTCCACCACGAAGTCCTCCGCCGAGCGGGCGGCGAGCTCCTCGTCGAAGGTGAGCATCAGGGTCGCGTCGAGGCCCAGCTCGCCGAGCAGCTCGAGCTTGCGCTCCACCGTGACGACGTTCTCGGGGCACCGGTCGGGGCGCAGGACCGCGAGCGGGTTGCGGTCGAAGGTGACGGCGACCGCCCGGCTCCCCGTGGCGGCCGCGGTGTCCTTCAGCCGCTGGATCACGGCGCGGTGCCCTCGATGCACCCCGTCGAACTTGCCGATGGCGACCGCGCTGGGTCCGAAGCCGTCCGGCACCTCCTCCGGACTGCGGAACACGATCACGCGACGGCCTCCACCGGGCGCTCCACCGCAACGGGGCGGTGCGTGCGCAGCCACCAGATGCCGAAGACGGGGAGCACCAGCGGCACGAAGAGGTAGCCGCGGCCGAACAGCGACCACACGGTCTCGTGCTGGAACAGCGCCGGAAGCAGGATGCTCAGCACCCCGACGACGAGAACGCCGGTGAGCTCGAACACGATCGCGACCCACGCCACGGTGTACCACCCGCGACGCCGGGCGAAGATCAGCGCCAGTGTCGCGAGGATGTAGACGAGCGCGGCGACGGCGGACAGCGTGTACGCGAGCGGCGCCTCATCGAACCGGCGCACGATCTGCACGAAGCTGCGCCCCGTGGCAGCCAGCGCCATGACGGCGTAGACGATCACAAGGACGCGACCGATTCCGGTCATCCGGGCGGAGGGGGCGGTGAAGCTCATAGCGCATTCCATCCTAGAGCCGCGGCGAGACGCCGGACTCCGCGGGGGCTCCCGCCGTCAGGCGAGCTGGACGGTCCAGATGGCCTGCATGCGCCATAGCATGACCGCGATCGCGAGCGCCGCGACGCCCAGCACGACCGTGCTCCAGCGGCTGCGCTCCATCAGGGCCCACAGCACGGCGCCGATCGGCAGCAGCACGGCGGAGACCAGATACACCCAGTACTCGAGGAGATCGCCCGTGGGCGGGTTCCCCGCGAGCGGGGCGACGATCGCGACGACGACCTGCCCGATCAGCAGCAGCTCGACGAGTGCGAGCGCGCCGACCGAGAAGTCGCTCGGCCGGCGCCCCGCCAGACCGGCCACCAGGCAGAAGACGCCGGCGGCGACCGCCACCGCGATCTGCACGATCGTGAACCACAGGATCATCGGACGGCCTCCGGCATGTTCATGGCGCTCTTGATGTCGGCGCCGCGTCTCTCGACGATGCCGACCAGCACGTCGTCCTGATCGATCGCCGCGACGAGGGCGCCGGAGAGCCGATCGGCCTGGCCCACCAGGCGTTTCCCGTGCCGCAGGTCCCTCGCCTCATCCGCCGAGACCGCGAGCACCGGGAGGATGCGGGACGCCGCCTGCGCCGGGGTCAGCGTCGGCGCGCCCTCCAGCTCGTCGACGCCCACCGCGTCCGCCGCGTCGAAGGGGCCGACCCTGGTCCGCCGCAGGGCCGTCAGATGGCCCCCGACCCCGAGCGCGGCACCGAGGTCGCGGGCCAGAGAGCGGATGTAGGTGCCGGACGAGCAGTCCACGATCACGTCCAGGTCGATGTGGTCCTCGCCGCGACGGCTGGCGAGCACGTCGAACCGGCTGACGGTGACCTCGCGGGCCGCGAGCACGACCTCCTCCCCCGCGCGCACCCGGTCGTAGGCGCGACGTCCGTCGACCTTGATGGCCGACACCGCGCTGGGCACCTGGGAGATCTCCCCCGTCAGCGCGGCGACGCCGGCAGCGATCGCGTCGTCGGTGACGGTCGACCACGCCGCAGACTCGGCGACCGTGAGCGTGTCACCCTCGGCGTCGTCCGTGGTCGTGGTGGCGCCGAGCCGGATCGTGGCCAGGTAGGTCTTGTCGGCACCCACGACGTAGGTGAGCAGCCGCGTCGCACCCTCGATGCCGATCACCAGCAGCCCGGTCGCCATCGGGTCGAGCGTGCCGGCGTGACCCACCTTGCGGGTGCCGAAGGCCCGCCGCGTGCGGGCGACCACGTCGTGACTGGTGAGCCCGCCGGGCTTGTCGACGAGGAGGATGCCGGAGGGGACCATCCCTCCAGCCTACCGACGCGTGGTGCGCCGTCCGTGCGTCAGCCGCGCACCTCGTACGACGGCTCCGTGCCTCGGCCCGGTCGTCCCGATCCCGCTCGCCTAGGCTGGCGGGGTGCCCGTTCCGCCGTCTTCCCCCACGACGATGCCGAACCTGACGTCATGGTATCGATCGGCCGCCCGCGACCTGCCGTGGCGGCGCCGCGAGTTCCACGACGGCTTCGGCGCCTGGGGCGTGCTGGTCAGCGAGTTCATGCTGCAGCAGACCCCCGCCACCCGGGTCATCCCGCATCTGGACGCCTGGCTGACGCGGTGGCCGACCCCCGCGGCGATGGCCGAGGCGACGACCGCCGAGGTCGTGCAGCAGTGGGCCAACCTCGGCTACCCGCGCCGTGCCCTGTGGCTCCACCGCGCCGCGATCGAGGTCGTCGAGCGGCACGGAGGTGTCGTGCCGCGTGAAGTCGACGCGCTCCTGGCACTCTCCGGCATCGGCGACTACACGGCACGAGCGGTCGCGGTGTTCTCGTACGGTGATCGGCACCCGGTCGTCGACACCAACACCCGACGCGTGCTGGCCAGGGCGGTCGAGGGGCGCGCACACCCGGCGCCGCCGTCCCGGCGCGACCTCGCCCTCATGGACGCGCTGCTGCCGGACGACGACGTGGAGGCCGCGCTCTTCAACGCGGCGACCATGGAGCTGGGCGCCACGATCTGCACGGCTCGGGCACCGCGCTGCGAGGTGTGCCCGATCGCCGAGCAGTGCGCCTGGCTGGCGGCCGGTCGACCGGACACCGGCGACGCTCGACGCCGCCAGGCCGCCTACGAGGGATCGGACCGTCAGGCCCGCGGCACGGTGCTGCGCCTCCTCCGCGACGCCGCCCCCGACGCCGTCCCCCTGGCCGCGGTGATCCCGGAGTGGCCCGACGCCCGACAGCGCGACCGGGCGATCGACTCCCTCATCGCGGACGGCCTCGCCGAGACCGACGGCGAAGGGCTCACGCTCCCCCGGTGACCCCGGATCAGAGGTGACGCTCGGTGCGGTGGGCGAGAGCCGTGAGCTCGACACGGTTGCGCACCTCCAGCTTCGCGAACACGCGCCCGAGGTGCACCTCCACGGTCCGCACCGACACGCTCAGCTCTCGACCGATCTCGCGGTTGCCCGCGCCACGAACGGCCAGCATCGCGACGTCGAGCTCACGGGCGGTGAGCCGCCGCCTCCACACGCTGCGGCACACCGAGAGCCGCTCCGGCGCGGGGACGAGCTGCGCCGCCGTGGTGTCGAGCCGATCGATCCTGTCCCTGGCCGCCCGCGCCCACGCGTCCGCACCCGCCGCCTCGAACAGCCGCTCCGCCCGCTGCAGGTGCATCCGTGCGGCGAGATGGTCGTCACGCACCGCGTGCTGCAGACCCAGCACGAGCTCGACGCGCGCCCGCGCGAACGGGGAGCGCAGCGTGCGCGCCGTCTCCCGCACGTCGTCTCGCTCCGACGGCCAGCTCCCCGCCGACGCCGCCAGGAGGCGCACCCGGAGGTCGCGTGCCGCCGCGAGGTCCGGAGGTGTGACGGGCCCGGATGCCGCGCGCTGCACCTGCGCCGCGACAGCCACCTCCTCGAGCCCGGGAACACCGAGCACCGGCTCCGGAGCCCCGCCGTCGCGCCAGAGCTCCACCGCCGCCCCCGCCGCGTCCACCGCGCCCGCCAGGAAGGCCTCGATCCCGCTGTCGACCAACCCGTCGACGCCTCCCCCTACCGGAAGCACGGCCGTGAGGGCGTGGGCGACCGGTCCGATCTCCCCCCGCACGGCGAGATCGAGCCGCCGCGCGAGGACGACCCCCAGTCCCGCGAACGGAAGCGCGACCGGGAGCTCGACCGCGGCGCGGAGCAGCCGCTCCCGCGCCGCGCCGATGTCACCACGCCACACCAGCAGCAGCGTCTCGGCCACCGCCCGATAGGCGCGCACGAGCGGACTGCGCTCGAACCCCGGCACCAGATGGTCCGGTGCGAGATCGGCCAGGGGCGAGTCGTCGCGCAGCAGGCGCAGCCCCTGCTCGATGTCACCGCGAGCCGCGAGTCGGAGCGCCCGGAGCAGGGTTCCGCACAGCGGCCCCTCACCCTCTCCGACGCCGACCTCGCTGTCCCCCGCGAGAAGCCAGCACAGGGCGACGACGGGCTCCCGCAGCTCGGTCTCGGCCCCGACGACCGCGGCTCCCTCGCGCACCGCGTCGAGCCACAGGCGCATCGGGGCCCGGTCTCCTCGTTCCGCGCACAGCAGCGCCGCGAGCCCGGCCGCTCTCGTCCAGTCGCGCCACGCCGCCCGACCCTTCGCGCTCCGCGGTCGGAACAGCGCGGGATCGACATCCGGCATCGCGCCCAGCACGAACGTCTGCGCCACCAGCAGTCCCCCGAGCGCCCGTCCCCGGAGCCGCGCCGACGCGCGGGGATACAGGCTGCCGAGATCGTGCACGGCATCCCCGGCGAGCCCCGCGCCGACGGCCGCGAGTCCGGCGAGCAGCATCGCCCCGTCCCGCCGGTGGCCCGACACGTGCGCCG
>NZ_SSDM01000406.1:0-1247 GCF_004794375.1 Microbacterium sp. K35
CTCGCGACGCGGGGCGTTCGCGGGGGAGCCGCGATCCCGTGCTCACCGCCGCAGCCCGCCGTGCCGCCGCGCGGCGTAGCGTGGACGGCATGACCAACCGGCTCGCGGACACCCTCAGCCCCTACCTCCGGTCGCACGCCGAGAATCCGGTCGACTGGTATCCGTGGGGCGAGGAGGCGTTCGCGGAGGCGCGACGGCGGGACGTGCCGCTGCTGATCTCGATCGGCTACTCCACGTGCCACTGGTGTCACGTGATGGCGCGCGAGTCGTTCTCCGATCCCGTCACGGCCGCGCTGATCGACGAGGGCTTCGTGGCGGTCAAGGTCGACCGCGAGGAGCACCCGCACGTCGATGCGGCGTACATGGCCGCGGCGTCGGCGTTCACGCAGAACCTCGGCTGGCCGCTCACGGTGTTCACGACGCCGGGTGGCCGCGCGTTCTTCGCCGGCACCTACTGGCCGCCCGAGCCCCGG
The DNA here is from genome assembly GCF_004794375.1 of Microbacterium sp. K35. Taxonomy (NCBI): domain Bacteria; kingdom Bacillati; phylum Actinomycetota; class Actinomycetes; order Micrococcales; family Microbacteriaceae; genus Microbacterium; species Microbacterium sp. K35. The sequence continues at coordinate 474 of NZ_SSDM01000406.1, forward strand.
CCGCCGATGCCCGCGTTCCGCGAGGTGCTCGCGGCCGTGCGGGAGGCGTGGACGGTGCGGCGCGCGCAGGCGGAGGAGTCGGCGGACGCGGTGACCGAGGCCCTCGCCAGGGCGGCCGCGTCCGCGCCGTCCGACCTGCCCGACGCGGCGGCGATCGTCACCGCCGCCGAGGGGATCGCGGCCAGGGAGGACCGGCTGTTCGGAGGCTTCGGCGGGGCGCCGAAGTTCCCGGTGGCGACCACGCTGCGGCTGCTGCAGCATCCGCTGGTGCGGGCGGGTTCTCCCGACGCCGGGGCAGCGGCCACGCGGGCGCTCGCGGCCATGTCCGGCTCCGACCTGCGCGACGAGGACGGCGGCTTCTTCCGCTACGCCACGCAGCGGGACTGGACGGTGCCGCACTACGAGCGCATGCTCACCGACAACGCGCAGCTGCTGGAGGTCGCGCTGGACGAGGGGGATACGGGCACCGCCCGCGGCATCGCCGGCTTCCTCCTGGGCGTGCTGCGACGCGACGGCGGCGGCTTCGGGGCCGCGCAGGACTCGGAGTCGTGGATCGACGGGGTGCGCAGCGAGGGCGGGTACTACCAGCGCCCGGTATCCGCGCGCGGCGAGCTGGAGCCTCCCACGGTGGACGGCAAGGTCATCACGGGCTGGAACGGCCTCGCGGTCGGGGCGCTGGCCAGGGCGGGGACGACTCTCGGCGAGCCCGACTGGGTCGAGGCGGCGGCCGCGGCGGCCGATCACGTGCTGCGCGTCAACCGCGGCGACGACGGC
>NZ_SSDM01000041.1:0-620 GCF_004794375.1 Microbacterium sp. K35
CCCGCCGGCCGCAGGAGCCCGGCGGCGAGGAGCGCGTCGACACGGAGGGCGACCGTCGAGCGGGCGAGTCCGGTGAGCGCCGCGAGCTCGGCCTTGGTGCGCGCCTGGCCGTCGCGGAGGATCTGGAAGATCTCGCCCGTCCCCGGGGAGGGCACCGTGACCGGCCTCAGCACGTCAACCATTCGGTCAGTAAACCACAGCACTTCGGAGTGCAGACGCAGAACTTCGAATTCGGTTCGAACAACTTTTGACGAAAAGCTAGCAAAAGTCGTTCGGGGTGTGTCAGACTCCCCGACATGACAACGGATGTCACAGACACCGGTCTCGGGACGATCCGAGCCGGCATCCTCGGCGGGGGATTCATGGCCCGCGTCCACCGCGCGGCAGCGCGCGACGCAGGGGGAGAGCTGCGGGCGATCGCCACCCGGTCGGCCGCGGGCGGACGCGATGCGGCGCAGGCCCTGGGGGCCGAGCGGGCGGAGGTCGACGCCGACGCCCTCCTCGACGCCGACGACATCGACGTGGTGCACATCTGCACCCCCAACGCCACGCACGCCGACCTCGCGCGCCGCGCGCTGCACGCCGGCAAGCACGTGATCTGCGAGAAGCCGCTCGCGACC
>NZ_SSDM01000407.1:0-3710 GCF_004794375.1 Microbacterium sp. K35
CGGTCGGTGCGGGGGTGGTCGGCTCGGCGGCGGTGTCAGGCTCGGCGGCCGTGTCAGGCTCGGCGGCGGCGGTGGTCGGCTCGGCGGCGGCGGCGGCGGTCGGCTCGGCGGCGATGGCAGGCTCGGTGGTAGCGGTCGGGGCGGCGGCGGCGGCGGTGGTCGGCTCGATGGCGACGGGAGTCTCTGCGGGGGAGGCGGGCGCGTCGGCTGCGGCGAGGGTCGGCTCTGCTCCGGCGGCGACCGGAGTCGCTGCTGCGGCGAGGGTCGGCTCTACTGCGGCAGCAACGGTCCGCTCGGCGGCGGCAGCAACGGTCGGTGCACCTTGCGGCTCGGGACGGAGGGCCCGGGAGCGGATGGCGGCCCGAGTGGCGGGCGGGGACGGGGTCGGCGTCACGGTCGCCGCGGAGGTCGGCTCCTCCGGCGGGGTCGGAGCGGACGTGCGACGTCGGTCGCGGCGCAGCAGGGGCCGGGAGTCGATCGCGGATGCTGCGGGGTCGAGCGGGGCGTTCTCGCGCGAACGTCCGGAGGGTAGAGCAGTCGTGACGGGGTCCTTCCGCGAGCAGATGATCTCGGGTCACGGCCCCTTCGGGAGGACCGTTACCGTCCCGTAACCTACGTTGCCGTTCGGGGAGGCGTCAAATCCTCCGTGCCGGAATTCCTGCTGCGCAAGCTCCCGATGTCGTTGCGCCGCCTGGGCCCGTGGACGAGGGCGGAGTCGTCGCGGAGCATCAGAGTGGCATCGACGAGATCGCACCAGAGGGTGACACCGTGCTGGTGCCGATCGTGCGAAGGGTGGTGGAGGGGCTGACGGGAATCGAACCCGCGCTGTCTGCTTGGGAAGCAGAAGTTCTACCATTGAACTACAGCCCCGAACCCGCCCGAGAGCAGGTGAGGGCAAGCCTACCCGTCTCCGGGGCGATGGCCAAAGCGTGAACCGCGGCGTCAGGCCGTGGCGTCCGCCGTCGCGGGGGTGTCGCGCTGCTGCCCCGCGTACATCGTGCCCCACCGCGTGAGCGCGTCGACGAGCGGGGTCGCGGTCGCACCCAGCTCGCTCAGCCGGTACTCCACCTTGGGCGGCACCTCGCGGTAGACCGTGCGGGTGATCAGGCCGTCCGCCTCCAGCTCGCGCAGCTGCCGGGTGAGCACGCGCGACGTGGGGTCCTGCAGCAGGCGCCCGAGCTCCCCGAAGCGCAGCACGCCGTGCTCGGCGAGCAGCGACAGGATGCTCGGCTTCCACGCGCCGCCGAGCACGGCGATCGAGACCTCCGCGTCGCAGGTCTCGGTCCACTCGCGGACGATCCTGGCCGTCTTCTCGCGCATCGTGCCTCCACAGTATCCAAACGGTAAGTACGTGACGACAATGTCGGTACTTGTGTCCCTTGCCTGTACTTTACAGACTGAGACCGTGACCACCAGCCCCGTCGTCGTCCCCGTCCGCTCCTCTCTCCGGCTCTGGATGGCGATGGTGCCGCTCCTGCTCGGCGTGCTCATCGGCGCCCTCGCCATCAGCAGCGTGTCCACGGCGCTGCCCGCGATCCGCGACGACCTCGCGCTGACCGACACCGAGGGTCTCTGGCTCGTCGACGTCTATGCGCTGTCGCTCGCGGCGACGCTGATCCTGGCGGCGCGGATCGGCGACGCGTTCGGGCGCAAGACCATCGTCGTGATCGGGCTCGTCGGATTCGCGGTGCTCAACGGCATCGGCGGCGTCGCCACCAGCGGCCTGCTGCTCATCGTGATCCGGGCTCTGCTCGGCGTCGCGGAGGCCTTCGTGGTCGCGGGTGTCGTGGCCACGATCGGTGCGACCTTCCAGGCGAGGGAGCGCGTGCTCGCGTACGGGCTCTGGACCGCCACCTTCGGCACCGGCAGCGCCCTCGGCCCCGTGCTCGGCGGGCTCCTCGCGGAGGGCCCCGGCTGGCGGTGGCTGCTGCTGGGCAGCGTCCCGCTCGCGGTGGCCGCCGCCCTGCTCGCCCTGTGGCTCGTGCCGGACTCGCGCAGCACGCAGCCGCCGTCGTGGGACGTGCCGAGCATCCTGTCGTCGATCGTCGCGCTCGGCGCCCTCGTTTTCGCGCTGCACGAGGTGCTGGCCGCTCCCGTGTCGGCCGCGGTGGCCGCGGTCGTGTCGGTCGCCAGCCTCGTGTTCTTCGTACGGCGGCAGCGTCGGCTGCCCCTCCCGCTGCTCGACCTGGCGCTGTTCCGGGTGCCGGGATTCAGTCCGGCGATCGTCCGCATCATCGTCAGCAGCGGGGCGTCGTCGGCGTCGGTGCTCCTGGTGAGCCTGCACCTGCAGGATGCGCGGGGACAGAGTGCCGCCGAGGCGGGAATCGCGCTGCTGCCGCAGGCCGCGGCGATCGCGATCGGCGGGGTGCTGGCGCCGCTCGCGCTGCGCTGGCTGTCGGCGAACGCACTCACCGTGCTGGTGCTGCTGCTGCAGGCGCTCGGGCTCATGTGGCTCGCGTTCGACCCCGGCATCGTGGCGCTGCCGCTCGTGCTGGTCGGACTCGGGTTCGGCATCGCGGGGACCCTCGCCGCCGCGACGCTGTTCGAGGTGACGACCGAGGACCAGGCGGGACAGGTCGGGGCGGTGCAAGAGGTGGGCTTCGCCCTGGGCGGCGGACTCGGCATCGCGGTGTTCGGCACGATCGCGGCCGTGCTCGTGACGGGCGGCTTCCTGGTGGCGGTGGTCGCGGCGGCGGTGACCGTGACGGCGGCCGCGCTGCTCCCGCTGCTCTCGCGTCGCAGCGCCCCGGCCCTGTGACGCGGATGCCGCAGGTCGCGTGAGGCGCGACCCGTGCGGTGACTAGGCTGAGGCCGTGCTTCTCAGCGATCGCGACATCAGGGCAGAACTCGCGTCGGGCCGTGTCGGCCTGGCTCCGCACGAGCCGGAGATGATCCAGCCGTCCAGCATCGACGTGCGCCTGGACCGCTACTTCCGCCTCTTCGACAACCACAAGTACCCGTTCATCGATCCGTCGGTGGATCAGCCCGAGCTCACCCGGCTCATCGAGGTCGATCCCGACGAGCCGTTCATCCTCCACCCCGGCGAGTTCGCGCTCGGGGCGACGTTCGAGCAGGTGACGCTGCCGGACGACATCGCCGCGCGTCTCGAGGGCAAGTCCTCGCTCGGGCGCCTCGGCCTGATCACGCACTCCACGGCCGGGTTCATCGACCCCGGGTTCACGGGTCATGTGACGCTGGAGCTGGCGAACGTCGCGACCCTGCCGATCAAGCTGTGGCCGGGGATGAAGATCGGGCAGCTGTGCTTCTTCCGGCTCACCTCGCCCGCCGAGAACCCCTACGGCTCCGGCCCCTACGGCAACCGGTACCAGGGGCAGCGCGGGCCCACCGCGTCGCGGTCGTTCCAGAACTTCCACCGCACCGACGTGGGCGTGACCGATGTGGGAGCGATCGGAGGCTGACATGAGCGACGGCGACGGGCGGACCCCGGAGGAGCCCGGAACCCCGGGTGGACCTGTGGCCCCGGACGGCCCGGTGACGCCCGAGCCCCTGCTGCCTCATGAGCCCGCGGCCCCGGACGAGCCGGTGGCCCCGGATGAGCCGGATGCTGCCGGTGCGGCCGTCCCGACAGAGTCCGCGGCGATCCGCCCGGCCGACGACGTGATCCCCCCGGCCCCGCCGGAGACCCCGATCCCGGACGGCCTGCTCGACCCGCCGCCCGCCGACATCCCGCCCGCGGACGCCGTGCTCCC
>NZ_SSDM01000408.1:0-204 GCF_004794375.1 Microbacterium sp. K35
CGAGCGCCACCACGCCGAAGCCGCTCGCGAACACGGTCAGCAGCAGCGGCAGCCCTCCGCCGGGCAGGGGTCCGGTCGCGCGTTCCGTCAGCACCGCGGTCGTGCGCGCCTGACGCCGCCGCGCCGCGACCCACAGCACGCAGGCCGTGGCCACCCCGAGGATCCCCGGCACGACCCCCCAGGCCCCCGCGGCCGGGGGCAGCA
>NZ_SSDM01000409.1:0-1121 GCF_004794375.1 Microbacterium sp. K35
ACGCTCTTCCGATCTGGGCCCGCCGCACGAGCCCGGCGGCTCCGCCCACCAGCAGCAGCGCACCGGCGCTCAGCAGCACCACGGTGAGGATGGTGGCGGGCGTGAGGGTGCCCACTCCGTCGGCGAGGGCGGCGCGGCGGTCGTCGTCGGCGAGCACCCACAGGGCGGCCCCGGCGATCGCGGCCAGCACCACGCCCCAGATGACGGCGGCCCAGCGGGTGCGCGGGGTGGTGATCGTGTCGGTGCTCATCGGTCGTCCTCCGGTGATTCCTGGACCGTGATGGCGATGACGCCGCTGGTCTGGTGGATGGTGACGGGTTGCACGGTGGTCGGCGAACCGGAGCCGGACGTGATGTCCTCCGACACGGTCCAGGTGCCATCGTCGCGCGTGAGGGGCCAGGTGCCGCTGTCGGTGATGCGGCCGGCCTCGGGGTCGACGCGGATCCAGCTCACCTCGACGTCGTCGCCGACCGTGCCGCGCAGCGCCAGGCGCACTCCCTCGTCCACGAAGATCTCGGTGCGACCGGAGCCCTTGTCGATCAGCATGGGCCGCGGTCCGTCGTCGTGCGCGTGCAGCCGCACGTACAGGTCGCCGAACGGCTGACGCACCTGCGCCGGCTGGTTGTTCGAGATCGACGCGTACCCCAGCGTGGTGCCGGGCACCGCCGCGACGCCGCCCGCGACGAGCCCGCCGACGAGCGCCGCGATGGTCGCGAACGCGAGGAAGCCGCTGCGGCGCCGGAGTGCCCCGGCGACGATCATCGACACCGCGAGCACGAGCGCGGCCGACAGCAGCCCGAGCGCTCCGCCCAGGCCCTCGCCCACCGCGAGCCCCACGCCCGCACCGACCACGATCGCGAGTCCGAGCGCGGCCATCACCGCGGCGAAACCGGCACGCGGGTTCGACGCCCGGCGGACGCGTCGTCGCTCGGCGGCCTCCGCGGCGAACACCGCGGCCTCGGCCTGGCGCTCCCGTCGCAGCTGATCCCTGGCGGCACGCTCCGCGTCCTGCTGCTGCCGCCGCCACGCCTGGTCCTGCTCCTTCCAGGCCGCGTGCTGCGCGCGCCACGCCTCGAGCGCGGCGGGGTCGTTCGCTCCGGGCGGCAGGGGCGCGGGAGGGG
>NZ_SSDM01000410.1:0-57138 GCF_004794375.1 Microbacterium sp. K35
CGGTCGTCGCGGCGCGCACCGGGCAGCGGCTGGTCGTGGACGACCGCGCCACGGTGTCGTCCTTCGTCGCCGCGCAGCATGTGGCGGAGCGGGTGCACCGGGGGCGCGTGGTGCTCCTGGGCGATGCGGCGCACGAGGTGAGCCCGATCGGGGGTCAGGGCATGAACCTCGGCTGGACGGCTGCGCTCCGGCTTGCCGCCGTCCTGCGCGACACCGAGCCGGGCGACAGGCCCGACCTCGACGCCTTCGCCCGTCGCACGCGGACGGCCGCCGCGCGGGCCCAGCGGCGCTCGGCGTTCTTCATGGCGATGGGCGCCCCCGCGCCGGTGCCGGTCGTCGCGGGCCGGGAGTCCCTGGTCCGCACGCTCGGCTCACCGGCGCTGCGCGCATGGACGACCGGCCTCCTCACGATGCACGGTCTCTGACGCACGAAGGCCCGGTCCGTGAGAGCGGACCGGGCCTTCGTGTGCGTGCGATCAGAAGTTGATCATGTGGCCGGCGAGGCCGTGGAAGCCCTCCTGCAGGGCCTCCGATAGCGTCGGGTGCGTGTGCACGTTGCGTGCCAGCTCGAGCGCCGTGAGGTCCCACTTCTGGGCGAGCGTGAGCTCGGGCAGAAGCTCCGACACGTCGGGGCCGATCATGTGCGCACCGATGAGCTCGAGGTGCTCGGCGTCGGCGATGAGCTTGACGAAGCCGACCGGCTCGCCGAGGCCGTGCGCCTTGCCGTTGGCCATGAACGGGAACGTCGCGACCTTGATCTCGCGCCCCTCGTCCTTCGCCTGCTGCTCGGTGAGCCCGAACGACGCGACCTGCGGCGAGCAGAACGTCGCGCGCGGCATCATCCGGTAGTCGCCCAGGGTCATCGTCTCCGCGCCGCCGATGGTCTCGGCCGCGACCACGCCCTGCGCCTCGGCCACGTGGGCGAGCTGCAGCTTGGCCGTCACGTCGCCGATGGCGTAGATGCCCTCGACGTTGGTGCGCATGTGGTCGTCGATGTCGATCGCGCCGCGCTCGGTGAGCTTCACGCCCGTGTTCTCGAGCCCGAAGCCCTCGACGTTCGGGGCGAATCCGACCGACATGAGCACCTTGTCGGCCTCGATCGAGCTCTGCTGGCCGTCCTTGCCCGTGTACGACACGGTGACGGACGAGCCGTTGTCGACGACCGACTCGACCTTGGTGGAGGTGAGGATGTCGACGCCGTAGTTCTTGTACTGCTTCGTGATCTCCTTCGACACATCGGCGTCCTCGTTGGGGAGCGCACGGTCGAGGAACTCGATGATCGTGACCTTCACGCCGTAGTTCGTCATCACGTAGGCGAACTCCATGCCGATCGCGCCGGCGCCGACGATCACGATGGACTTCGGCAGCTCACGGGAGAGGATCTGCTCCTCGTACGTCACCACGTTGTCGCTCAGCTGCACGCCCGGAAGCAGACGCACCTTGGAGCCCGTCGCGATGATCGCGTTGTCGAACGTGACCTCTTCGGTCGTGCCGTCGGCCTTGGCCACCGAGATGGCCTTCGGGCCGGTGAACGTGCCGCGCCCGTCGTACTCGGTCACCTTGTTCTTCTTCATGAGGAAGTGGATGCCCTTGACGCGCCCGTCGGCCACGACGCGGCTGCGGTCGAACGCCTTGCCGTAGTCGATGGTGAAGTCGCCGGAGATGCCGAAGAAGTCGGCCTTGTGCTTCAGAGTGTGCGCGAGCTCCGCGTTCTTCAGGAGCGCCTTGGAGGGGATGCAGCCGACGTTGAGGCACACACCACCCCAGTACTTCTCCTCGATGATCGCGGTGGACAGGCCGAGCTGTGCGCTGCGAACCGCAGCGACGTATCCGCCAGGACCTGCACCAAGGATGACGACGTCGTAGTGTGGCATGCCTTAAGCCTATCGCTCGGTGGGGGCGTCGGAATCGGACGGAGCGGTGCCGCCGCGACGGCGCATCGTCAGCCACACGGCGACGCCGATCACGATCAGGACGGCGAGGACCACGAGCACCCAGATCCACGCCGATGCGCCCGCGTCGTCGGGTGCCGTCGGGGCGGGGGATGCGGGCGTCGGGGTCTGCTCGGTCGGGGCCGCGGTGGCGGGAGCGGTGGTCGCGGGGGCGGTGGTCGGCGCGTCGGTCGCTGCCTCGTCGCCGGCGGTGACCGTGAAGGAGAACTCGCCGGAGGTGGGATGACCGTCGCTGGACACGACCTTCCACACCACGTGATAGGCGCCGGCGGGGCCGCTGCCGCTGAGCGGCTGCGTGACGATCGCGCCGTCCACGGTCGCCGGCCCTTCGGTGACCGTCGCGCCGGAGGGGTCGGTCACGACCACCTCGGTCGCGCCCTCGCCGTCGATCAGCTTCGCGCTGAAGGTGAGGGTGAGTTCGGAGGGAACCGTCTCGACCGAGGAGTCCGCTGCGGGCGACGACGACACCAGGGCGTCGTGTGCCGAGGCGGAGAGGGGGGAGAAGAGCACGAGGAAGGCGGCGAGGAGGGCCGCGGCGAGGGCGATCGGGGTGGCCGGGTGGCGCAGGGCTTTGGTCTTCACCCCTCCACCCTATGAATCACCGGTATGCGACGGCTGAGTGCGAAAGCGACCTCCCCGGGGGCCTGCGGCATCCGTTAGTCTGGACAGTCAGGAGGGCACAGTGACAGACAGCGACAGCCGACCGGCCGGTGAAGCCGCCATCCATCGCTCCGGCGACCAGAAGCACGATGTGACGCAGACGTTCGGACACGACTCCGACCTGTCGTTCGTGCCGTTCGGCGTGGAGTTGACAGATGTCGAGCAGTCGGCCATCTCGGCGCTGCCCTCCGGCTCGGCTTTGCTGCTGGTCCGTTCGGGCGCCCTGGCCGGGGCACGCTACCTGCTCGACACCGACGTGACCACCGTCGGCCGCCACCCCGAGGCCGACATCTTCTTCGATGACGTGACCGTGTCTCGTCGGCACGCGGAGATCACGCGCAACGGCGCCGCGTTCGAGATCATCGACCAGCGGTCTCTCAACGGCACCTACGTGAACGGGGAGCGCGTCGACCGCAGCACGCTCACCGACGGTGCCGAGCTCCGTGTCGGCAAGTTCCGGCTGAACTTCTTCGCCTCGCCCCTCGATCGTCCGGCGGCGAACGCCTGATGGCGGCGACTTCCGCCCGCGAACGCTCGTCGTCCGCGGGCCTGCTGAGTATCGGTCAGGTGCTCGCTCGCCTCACGCCGGAGTTCCCCGACCTGACCTCCAGCAAGCTGCGGTTCCTCGAGGTGCAGGGCATCGTGCGCCCGTCGCGCACCGAGTCGGGGTACCGCAAGTTCTCCACCGCCGACATCGAGCGGCTGCGCCTCGGGCTCACGCTCCAGCGCGACCACTACCTTCCACTGAGCGTGATCCGCGAGCAGCTCGACCAGGCCGAGGAGACCGGCGATGCCGCTGCCCTCGTCCCGCCGCCGTCGATCTCACCCGCGCCGCGTCGGTACCGCCGCGATGAGCTCCTCGCTGCCGCCGGCGCCGGCCCGCAGCTGCTCAACGACGCCATCAGCACCGGCGTCATCACCGCGCAGGAGACCTATCCGGAGAACACGGTGGCGCTCCTGCGGGGACTCGTGGCGCTCGACCGGCACGGCATCGAGCCGCGTCACCTGCGTTCGCTGCGCCAAGGGGCGGAGCGGGAGGTGTCGCTGATCGAGTCGGCACTGTCGACACTGCTCCGACGCACCGACGCGCCGTCGCGCGCGCGGGCGAGCGAACTGGCTCCGGAGCTCGCGTCACGGATCGACGACGTGCGGGCGCTGTTCGTGAAGGACGCGCTGTCGCGCATCCTTTCGTAACGAACTGATTGCGACACACCTTCGGCCCCGCGCGGATGTCGTTGCCGGTGCCGGGGCACTGCTCTACCGTGGAGATAACCGTTCCAGGGAGGATTTCAGATGAATGCGGATGAGCTCGCAGGCGACCCGCGGTTCGTGACCGAACTCCTCTTCACCGACGGTCTCCCGGCCATGGATGACGAGGTCGGCTACCGCGGCGCCGTGGCCGCTCGCGCCGCCGGCATCACGTATCGCCAGCTCGACTACTGGGCCCGCACCGAGCTCGTCGTGCCCACCGTCCGTGGCGCCAGTGGCTCCGGATCGCAGCGTCTGTACGGCTTCCGTGACATCCTCGTCCTCAAGCTCGTCAAGAGCCTGCTCGACACCGGCATCTCCCTGCAGCAGATCCGCACCGCGGTGGAGGAGCTGCGCCGGGCCGGTATCCGCGACCTCGCGGGAACCACCCTCATGAGCGACGGCGCCTCGGTCTACCTTTGCACGTCCAACGACGAGGTCATCGACCTGGTCAGTCGCGGGCAGGGCGTGTTCGGCATCGCCGTCGGCAAGGTGCTCCGCGAGGTGGAGTCGACACTGGTCGCATTCGACCCGACCGCACCGGACCCCGTCGACGAACTGTCGGCCCGCCGGGCGAAGCGCACCGCCTGAGCGGCGCCCCCGCACACCAACGAAGAACGGCCACCCTCGAAGAGGATGGCCGTTTCGTCGTTCGTGCGTGTGTCAGCTCTGCGGACCGCTCTCCGGGACGGGGATCCGTCCGGTGCGGATGATGCGGTCGAGCAGCTGATCGAAGTCGGCCGCAAGCTCCTGTGCGGAGTCGCCCGGCCAGATGTGCAGCGGCTTCGCCGCGCCCTGCGCCTGCTGCAGCGACGTGCGCTCGGGCAGCTGGGGGGAGAGCACGAGGGGACCGAACATGTCGCGCAGCTCCTTGATGCGGAACTGGTGCTCGATGGACTGCGGGCGCACGCGGTTCACCACGATGCCGAGCGGCTGGAGGCGAGGTGACAGGCCGCGACGGATCTCTTCGATGGCGCGCAGCGCGCGGTCGGCCGCCGCCACGGAGAAGAGCCCGGGCTCGGTCACCACCATCACGCGGTCGCTCGCCGCCCACGCGGTGCGGGTCAGCGCGTTCAGCGACGGGGCGCAGTCGATGAGCACGAGGTCGTAGTCGGCCTCCACGGCCGCCAGCGCCTCCTCGAGCTTCCAGACGTCGCGGACGCTCGGGTGCGGTCCGTCGAAGTTGATGGCGGACGGGCTGCCGATCAGCACGTCGATGGTCCCGGGGTGGACCTTGGCCCAGCCGCTGGAGGTGATCGCCTGACGGACGGTCTTCTCCTTCGGGTTGGCCAGGACGTCGGCGACGTTGAGTCGCCCGGCGACCTGGATGTCCATCCCGGTGGAGACGTCGGACTGCGGATCGAGGTCGACGACGAGCGTCCGGACGCCCCGAGCGAAAGCCGCGGAGGCCAGCCCGAGTGTCACGGTCGTCTTGCCGACGCCCCCCTTGAGAGAGCTGACGCTGAGTACGTGCACGGACACCACGTTACCTTCCCCTAGGCTGGGGGAACACTCAGCCCCGCCCATGCGCGTGCGTCGACGCCGCGCATCGAGCTCTCAGAGGTGTGCATGTTCCAGAAGATCCTTGTGGCGAATCGCGGCGAGATCGCGATCCGGGCATTCCGAGCGGCAGTGGAGGTCGGGGCCCGCACCGTCGCGGTCTTCCCTCATGAAGATCGCGGTTCGGTGCACCGGCTGAAGGCCGACGAGGCGTACGAGATCGGTGAACGCGGCCACCCCGTCCGTGCGTACCTGGACGTCGACGAGATCATCCGCGTCGCCCGCGAGTCGGGCGCCGACGCGATCTACCCCGGCTACGGCTTCCTGTCCGAGAACCCGGAGCTGGCGGAGAAGGCTGCCGCGAACGGCATCGTCTTCATCGGGCCGCCCGCGAAGGTCCTGGAGATGGCGGGCAACAAGGTCGAGGCCAAGCGCCACGCGATCGAGGCCGGGGTGCCGGTGCTCCGATCGACCGAGGCCTCCGACGACGTCGACGCCCTGGTGGCGCAAGCGGAGGACATCGGGTTCCCGCTGTTCGCCAAGGCGGTCGCGGGTGGCGGCGGTCGTGGCATGCGGCGCGTCGAGACCCTGGGCGACCTCGCTCCGGCGCTGGCCGAGGCGATGCGTGAGGCCGGCAGCGCCTTCGGCGACCCCCGCATGTTCCTGGAGCAGGCCGTCGTGCGGCCACGCCACATCGAGGTGCAGATCCTGGCGGACAAGACGGGCGAGACCGTGCATCTGTTCGAGCGCGACTGCTCGGTGCAGCGACGCCATCAGAAGGTCGTCGAGATCGCCCCCGCGCCGAACCTCGACGACGACGTCCGGCACGCACTGCACGGGTACGCCGTGGCCTTCGCACGCTCGATCGGCTATGAGAACGCCGGCACGGTGGAGTTCCTTCTGGAGACCGCGGGGGAGCGGGCCGGGGAGGTCGTGTTCATCGAGATGAACCCGCGCATCCAGGTCGAGCACACCGTGACGGAGGAGGTCACCGACGTCGACCTCGTGCAGAGCCAGCTGCGCATCGCCGCCGGACAGACCCTGGCCGAGCTCGGTCTGCAACAGGAGAACCTGCACCTGCGCGGTGCGGCGCTCCAGTGCCGCATCACGACGGAGGACCCGACGCAGGGCTTCCGTCCCGACACCGGGAAGATCACCACCTACCGTTCGCCCGGTGGCGCGGGGATCCGGCTCGACGGGGGAACCGTGCACCAGGGCGCGCAGATCAGCCCGCACTTCGACTCGATGCTGGCGAAGCTCACCTGCCGCGGCCGCGACTTCCCCGCGGCGGTGGCCCGTGCCCGTCGCGCGCTCGCGGAGTTCCGCATCCGCGGGGTGTCGACCAACATCCCGTTCCTTCAGGCGCTGCTCGACGACGCCGCGTTCGTGCGTGGCGACGTCAGTACCTCCTTCATCGACGAGCGCCCCGAGCTCCTGCGCGGACGCGTGTCGAAGGACCGTGGCACCAAGATCCTCAACTGGCTCGTCGACGTCACGGTCAACAAGCCGCACGGCGCGCATCCCGGGGTCGTCGACCCGGTGACGAAGCTCCCCGTGATCGACCTCGCCGCGACGCCGCCGTCCGGGTCGAGACAGCGTCTGCTCGACCTCGGCCCCGAGGGGTTCGCCCGCAGCCTCCGTGACCAGACGGCGCTCGCGATCACCGACACCACCTTCCGTGACGCGCACCAGTCGCTGCTGGCCACCCGGGTGCGCACGAAGGACCTGGTCGCCGCGGCGCCCTACCTCGCCCGGCTCACGCCCGAGCTGCTGTCGGTCGAGGCCTGGGGCGGTGCGACCTACGACGTCGCGCTGCGGTTCCTCGGCGAAGACCCGTGGGAGCGCCTCGACAAGCTGCGTGCCGCCCTGCCCAACGTGGCGATCCAGATGCTGTTGCGAGGACGCAACACGGTCGGCTACACCCCGTACCCGACCGCGGTGACACAGGCGTTCGTGGCGGAGGCGGCGGCGAGCGGCGTCGACATCTTCCGCATCTTCGACGCCCTGAACGACGTCGAGCAGATGCGTCCGGCGATCGAGGCGGTACGCAGCACGGGCACGGCCGTCGCGGAGGTCGCGCTGTGCTACACCGGCGACCTGCTCGACCCGGCGGAGGAGCTCTACACCCTCGACTACTACCTCGGCCTGGCGGATCAGATCGTCGCCGCGGGTGCCCACATCCTCGCGATCAAGGACATGGCCGGCCTGCTGCGACCGGCGGCCGCGGCGAAGCTCGTGACGGCGCTGCGCGATCGGTTCGACCTCCCCGTGCACCTGCACACCCACGACACCCCGGGCGGGCAGCTGGCGACGCTCCTCGCGGCCAGCGCGGCGGGCGTCGATGCGGTCGATGCGGCTTCCGCACCGCTGTCGGGAACCACGAGCCAGCCGTCGCTGTCGTCGCTGGTGGCCGCGCTCGCGCACACCGAGCGCGACAGCGGGCTGTCGCTCGCGGCGGTGTCCGACCTCGAGCCGTACTGGGAGGCCGTGCGGCGGCAGTATGCGCCGTTCGAGTCCGGGCTGCCGGGACCCACGGGGCGGGTCTACCACCACGAGATCCCGGGCGGTCAGCTGTCGAACCTGCGACAGCAGGCGAAGGCTCTGGGGCTGGCGGACGACTTTGAGCTCATCGAGGACATGTACGCCGCCGCCGACCGGATCCTCGGACGCGTGCCGAAGGTGACCCCCTCCTCGAAGGTCGTCGGAGATCTCGCTCTGCATCTCGCCGCGGTGAAGGCCGATCCCGCCGACTTCGAAGCAAACCCGGAGAAGTACGACGTGCCGGACTCCGTCGTCGGCTTCATGGCAGGCGAGCTCGGTGACCTGCCGGGCGGGTGGCCCGAGCCGTTCCGTTCCAAGGTGCTCGCCGGGAGATCGGTGCGTGCGGGGCTGACGGCCCTCACCGCCGAGGACGAGGCGGATCTCGCCGGATCGAGCGAGCAGCGCCGTTCGCGACTGAACACGCTGCTGTTCCCGGCGCCGACCGCCGAATTCCGTGAGCGCCGCGAGCTGTTCGGCGATCTGTCCGTGCTCGACACGAGCGACTACCTGTACGGGCTCGTTCCCGGGCAGGAGCACCTGATCGAGATCGACCGCGGTGTGCAGCTGTACGTCGGGCTCGAGGCGATCGGCGACGCCGACGACAGAGGCATGCGCACCGTGATGACGACGCTGAACGGTCAGCTCCGTCCGGTGTTCGTCCGCGACCGCTCCGTGGCGGTCGACGCGCACGAGGTGGAGAAGGCCGACACGTCCGTCCCCGGTCAGGTCGCGGCGCCGTTCTCCGGAGTGGTCACGCTCAAGGTCGAGGTGGGTGCGGCCGTCAGGGCCGGGGAACCGGTGGCATCGATCGAGGCGATGAAGATGGAGGCGGCCATCACCGCCCCCGTCGACGGCGTGATCGAGCGGCTTGCCATCGCCGAGACCCAGCAGGTCGACGCGGGTGATCTTTTGGTCGTCATCCGTCCGTCGCACTAATCTTGTGCGGGCGAGGCCGCGCACTGCGTTGCGCACCCGAGGCCCCGCACAGGCTTGGAGTGACACGTGACCACGAAGAAGACAGGCGACCCCGACGAGAATCCGCTGGGGGTGCTGGACGACACCGGGTCGATCGACACGGCGGGCATCGGCATCCTCGGCGGGACCGCCCAGGTGCGGGTGACGCTGCCGATCGAGGAGGACGACGACCTCGTCGATGACGGTGTCGTGGACGGCGAGGTGGTGGGCGACCTCATCATCGACGACGTCGCGGTCGAGGGCGCCCCTGTCCCGATCGCCGCTGCGGCGATCACGATCAGCTCGACGCCCGTGACTCCGCCGGTGGAAGAGGCGACGACGGCATCGCCGGTGTCGTCCGATACGCCGCCGCCCGCCCCGGCGCCGGAGAAGCCGATCGTGAAAGCAGCGATCGACGAGGGGGCTCAGCGACCCGCCGGGTCCGAGACCGATGCGGTGCGGGAGGCGATCGTGCTCGACGACTCGTCCGCGGGCGACGAGCCCGGCTCGGACGACGTCTCCTCCCCGCACGCCGAGGAGGAGGAGGCCGCCGCCCGCTTCCTCGCGAAGGCTGGTGCGGATGCGGGGGCTGCTGCCTCCCCGTCCTCCGTCTCGCCAGGTCCATCGCCCCGGAAGGAGCCACGGATGTCCACGTCCGACAGCCGATCCGTCACCCCGTCGCCGGTGCAGCCCGCACCCGCCGCCGAGGTCACCCTCGCCTCGAAGCGCCTCGGGGAGCTCAGCGAGTCCGCGCGTGAGTCCGCCGATCTGCTGACGGCCGACCGTCTGCTCGACCCGCACCACGTCACCAAGCCCGAGCCGGAGGGCGGCTGGAGCCACTTCCTCTATACGGTGTCCGGTCGACGGATCAACATCGGTGACAGCCGACGGGCCCGCGAACGCAAGGCGCTCACGGCGCGCATCGGCGCGCCGCTGACGGGCGGTGCGCGCTTCATCCCCGTGCTGTCCCGCAAGGGCGGCGTGGGCAAGACCACCATCACCGCGCTTCTCGGCATGGCCCTCGCCGATGCCCGCGAGGACCGCGTGATCGCCGTGGACGCGAACCCGGATCGCGGCACCCTCGCCGACCGGGTCGTCCGTCCGCAGCACGGCAAGTCCGTGCGCGATCTCGTCCGTATCCGTGACGAGGTGCGCGGCTACCACGACATCTCCGCGATCGTGGCTCGTGACGCGACCAGGCTCGACGTGCTCGCGTCCGACGCCGACCCCCACGTGGCCGAGGCCTTCAGCGACACCGACTACCGCGATGTCGCCGCGGTCGCCGCGCACTACTACTCGCTCGTCCTCACCGACACCGGCACCGGCATCGTGCACTCGGTGATGTCGGCCACGCTCGATCTCGCCGATCAGCTCGTGATCGTGTCGGGTCTCAGCGTCGACGAGGCACGCCTCGCGTCCGAGACGCTCACGTGGCTGGAGACCAACGGCTACACCGAGCAGGCGCGCAACGCGATCGTGGTGCTCAACCAGTCCACGCCGGGCAGCCCGCTCGTGCGCCTCAACGAGCTGCAGGCCCACTTCGCCACCCGGGTGCGCAGCGTGGTGCGGGTCCCGTACGACCCGCAGATCGCAGGCGGAGGGAGCATCGTGTTCGCGAACCTGCAGCCGGAGACCCGCACGGCCGCGCGGGAGCTCGCCGCCCTGCTCGTCGAGGGCCTGCGGGCGAAGGCCGCCTGATGGCCGTCCGCGAGATCCGCATCTTCGGCGACCCGGTCCTGCGAACGGCGTGCGCTCCGATCGATGAGATCGACGACGGCGTCCGCGCCCTGGTGGCCGACCTCGTCGACACGGTCGCGCTCCCCGGACGGGCCGGTGTGGCCGCGAACCAGATCGGCGTCGCCGTCCGGGCGTTCAGCTACAACATCGACGGCGACATCGGCTACGTCCTCAATCCCGTGCTGACCGAGGTCCGCGGGGAACCCCAGCCCACGGGGGAGGGGTGCCTGTCCGTGCCGGGCTTGTGGCACGACGCGCAGCGCCATCCGTGGGCCAGGGTCGAGGGCATCGATCTCGACGGGCAGCCTGTGGTGCTCGAGGGCGAAGGGCTGTTGGCCCAGGCGCTCCAGCACGAGACGGACCACCTCGACGGCAAGCTCTTCCTCACCCGGCTCGACCCGGAGACGCGCAAGGTCGCGATGCGGCAGGTGCGCGAGAGCTCCTGGTTCTAGCCGCATGAAGAAGGGCCCCGCCGCGGCGGGGCCCTTCTGCGACTGAGGTGCCGCTCAGCCGCCGATGGCGACGTTGGTGGTGGCGACCGGCTCGTCGTAGATCGCGGAGATCTCGTCGGCGAAGTCGTTCATGATGACGTTGCGCTTGATGGAGAGCTTCGGGGTGAGGTGGCCGGAAGCCTCCGTCCACTCCGAGTCGAGGATCGTGAACTTGCGGATCGACTCGGCCCGCGAGACCCGCTGGTTGGCCGCGTCCACCGCGCGCTGCACCTCGGCGCGCACCGCCGGGTTGGTGGAGGCGTCGGCGAGCGACATCTTCTCGTCCAGTCCGTTGTTGGCGAGCCAGGTGGGCAGCATCTCGGGGTCGAGGGTCACGAGCGCGGAGATGAACGGGCGCTGATCGCCGACGACGACCACCTGGCCGACGATCGGGTTCGCGCGGATGGGATCTTCGAGTGCGGCGGGTGCGACGTTCTTGCCGCCGGCGGTGACGATGATCTCCTTCTTCCGGCCGGTGATGGTGAGGAAGCCCTCGGAGTCGAAGCTGCCGATGTCGCCGGTGTGGAACCAGCCGCCCTCGCTGAAGGCTTCGGCGGTGGCCTCCGGGTTGTTCCAGTACTCCTTGAAGACGTTGATGCCGCGGACCTCGATCTCGCCGTCGTCCGCGAGCCGGATGCCGACCCCGGGAAGAGCGGGGCCGACGGTGCCGATCTTGGACTTGTCCGCGAGGTTCACGGTGGCAGGTGCCGTGGTCTCGGTGAGGCCGTAGCCCTCAAGAATGACGACGCCGAGGCTGTGGAAGAAGTGGCCGAGGCGGGCGCCGAGGGGAGCCGAGCCCGACACCGCGTAGACCACGTTGCCGCCCATGGCCTCGCGCAGCTTGCTGTAGACCAGCTTGTTGAAGAGCGCGAACTTGAGCTTCATGCCGAACGGGATCTTTTTGCCCTCTTCGAGGAGGCGCGAGTGCTCGATCGCGACGTCGGCGGCTGCGCGGAAGATCTTGCCCTTGCCGCCCGCTTCGGCCTTCTGCTCCGCCGAGTTGTAGACCTTCTCGAACACGCGCGGGACGGCGAGGAGGAACGTGGGCTTGAACGAGCCGAGTGCCGGCAGCAGCTGGCGCGTGTCCGGCTGATGACCCGTGCGCACGCCGGCGTGGATGTTGAGGATCGAGATGAAGCGTGCGAACACGTGCGCGGTGGTGATGAACAGCAGCGTGGAGGAGCCGGGCGTCTGCACGACCTCGTCGAGCGCCTTCGCGGCGTTGCGGGACAGCTCGACGAAGTTGCTGTGCGTGAGCACACACCCCTTGGGGCGCCCGGTCGAGCCGGAGGTGTAGATGAGGGTGGCGATGTCCGAGGCGACGGCGAGGTTGCGGCGGCGGTCGATCTCCTCGTCGGAGAGGGACGCTCCCTGCGCGGTGAGGGTGTCGATCGCGCCGAGGTGCAGCTGCCAGACCTCGCGCAGCAGGGGGAGGTCGCTGCGCACCTCGTCGACGCGTGCGAAGTGCTCGGGAGACTCGACGATGAGCGCGATCGCACCGGAGTCCTCCAGGATCCACTGGATCTGGGAGGGGGAGCTGGTCTCGTAGATGGGGACCATCACCGCGCCCGCGTAGAACAGGGCGAAGTCAACCAGCGTCCACTCGTAGGTCGTCCGGGCGAGGAAGCCGACCTTCTCGCCGGGCTGGATGCCGGCGGCCGCGAAGCCCTTCGCCAGGGCGATGACCGCGGTCTGGAAGTCGGCGGCGGAGATGTCGCGCCACCCGTCGCCCTGGGGGACGGAGAAGAGGGGGCGGTCGGGCGTGGCGCGCACGCGCTCCGCGAGAAGGTCGGCGACGTTCGCGTCGGGATCGGCGGGGACGATCGCGGGGACTTCAAACTGGACCACGGCAGCTCCTTCGGTACCGGTCGGGCACGGGCGTTGGTCCGAGTCTAGGGCATGGCACCCGGTCGCGCTCAGGGTGAAACTGAGTCGCGCACGGCCTGTGCGAGCGGGGCTGGGGCGGACACCGGAGCGGCGCTAGACTTCACCTCGATGTTCTACTGGCTGATGAAGTACGTCGTGATCGGCCCCGTGGTCAAGGCGGTGTTCCGCCCCTGGATCGTGGGCCGGAAGAACGTGCCCGCGAGCGGTGCGGCGATCCTCGCCAGCAATCACCTCTCGTTCGCCGACTCCATCTTCCTTCCCCTCGTGATCGATCGGCCGATGTCGTTCCTCGCCAAGAGCGACTACTTCACCGGTCGCGGCCTCAAGGGCTGGTCGACGAAGTTCTTCATGAAGGCGACAGGACAGCTGCCCATCGACCGCTCGGGCGGCAAGGCCTCGGAAGCTTCGCTCAACACGGGACTGCAGGTGCTCGGCGGCGGCGAGCTGCTCGGCATCTATCCGGAGGGGACGCGCAGCCCCGACGGCAAGCTCTACCGCGGACGCACCGGCATCGCGCGGATGGCGCTCGAGGCGAAGGTCCCCGTGGTCCCCGTGATCATGGTCGACACCGACACCGCGATGCCGATCGGTCGACGCATTCCCCGCATCATGCGGGTCGGGATCGTGATCGGCGAGCCGCTCGACTTCTCTCGCTACGCGGGCATGGAGAACGACCGCTACATCCTGCGCTCCGTCACCGACGAGATCATGGTGGCGCTGCAGCGACTGGGTCAGCAGGAGTACGAAGACGTCTACGCGTCGACCGTGAAGGACCGCCTGCCCACCCGCGTCACATAGCCTCCGCAGCGCATCTCGGCACCGTCGCCGACCAGTAGGCTTGACGCATGCTCCCGCACCACATCGATGCCCTTGATGCCTGGCGCTCGCTTCCCATCAAGCAGCAGCCGCAGTGGCCGGACGCCGACCGCGTCGCCGACGTCTCCCGGCAGATCGCCGCTCTCCCGCCGCTGGTCTTCGCGGGCGAGGTCGACAATCTTCGCGACCGCCTCGCGCGTGCCGCCTCCGGCCAGGCTTTCCTGCTCCAGGGCGGCGACTGCGCCGAGACCTTCGCGGGCGCGACCGCGGAGCAGATCCGCAACCGCATCAAGACGGTGCTGCAGATGGCGGTGGTGCTCACCTACGGGGCGTCGATGCCGATCGTGAAGATGGGGCGCATGGCCGGGCAGTTCGCCAAGCCGCGCTCGAGCGACACCGAGACCCGTGGCGAGGTCACCCTGCCGGCGTACCGTGGCGACATCGTCAACGGCTACGACTTCACGGAGGGCTCGCGTCAGGCCGACCCCGGTCGTCTGCTGCAGGGCTACCACACGGCCGCGTCGACGCTGAACCTGATCCGCGCGTTCACGCAGGGTGGTTTCGCCGATCTGCGCGAGGTGCACTCGTGGAACAAGGGGTTCGCGCAGAACCCGGCCAACCAGCGCTACGAGCGCATGGCCGCCGAGATCGACCGGGCCATCAAGTTCATGGAGGCTGCGGGCGCCGACTTCGACGAGCTGAAGCGTGTCGAGTTCTTCACCGGCCACGAGGGCCTCCTGATGGATTACGAGCGGCCGATGACGCGCATCGACTCGCGCACGGACACCCCGTACAACACGTCCGCCCACTTCCTGTGGATCGGGGAGCGCACGCGCGAGCTCGACGGCGCGCACGTCGACTACTTCTCGAAGATCCGCAACCCGATCGGCGTCAAGCTCGGCCCGACGACGACGCCGGAGACGGCTCTCGCGCTGATCGACAAGCTCGACCCCGAGCGCGAGCCCGGACGACTGACCTTCATCACGCGCATGGGTGCCGGCAAGATCCGCGATGCGCTGCCTCCGCTGCTCGAGGCGGTCCGCGAGTCCGGCGCGCAGCCGCTGTGGGTCACCGACCCCATGCACGGCAACGGCATCACGACGCCCACGGGGTACAAGACGCGGCGCTTCGATGACGTGGTCGATGAGGTGCGCGGGTTCTTCGAGGCGCACCGCTCCGTGGGCACGTTCCCGGGCGGCATCCACGTCGAGCTCACGGGCGACGACGTGACCGAGTGCCTCGGCGGCTCGGAGCAGATCGACGAGGCCGCCCTCGCGACGCGCTATGAGAGCCTGTGCGACCCGCGCCTGAACCACATGCAGTCCCTGGAGCTGGCGTTCCTCGTGGCCGAGGAGCTCGAGAAGCGCTGACGCCGCGGACACTGCATGACGAAGGGGCCGGAACATCGTTCCGGCCCCTTCGTCATGCGCCGACTCAGCCGGCGAAGCCCATCGTGAGCGTGATCGTCGCGCCCTTCCGCTGCGGGTCCGTCGGACTGTACGACTCGACGCGCGTGTTCTGATTGGCCAGCAGATCCCACACCGAGTCCGGGAGACCGGTGCCGCTCGTGTACGCCCACTTGAAGCCGGCGTCACGTAGTGCCTTGGTCGCCTCGTCGCGGGACAACCCTGACACGTCGGGGACGTCGAACAGCGGCGGACCCTGGGAGACGATGAGCTGCACGGTCTCGCCCGGACGCCAGGACCCCTCCTCGCCACGCTCAGCGATACCGATGACGCGGTCCTTCCCGATCGTGTCGCTGGGCTGGTACTGGCTCTCGGCGTTGACCTTGAGGCCCTTGCTGGTGAGGGCGTCGGTCGCCTGGCTCACGGTCATATCGCTCACATCCGGCACGGGGCCGCGCGAGATCTGGATGGTGGCGGTGTCCTTCTCGAAGACCGTGCAGCCCTCGTCGCAGCCGTAGGCGTCGCCACCCGCGCGGGGGGTGATGCGCACGTTGATGACCGAGCCGTCGGCGACGTCGGTGAAGTACTCCTCGTCGTCGGTGATCTCCAGGTTCGCCCCCTCCAGGGCCGCGCGCACCTCGTCGGCAGGCACCCCGGCCACGGCGGCGATGTCGTGCGACGCGGGTCCGGCGGAGACGACGACCGCGACCGTCGCCCCCTTGTCGAGGCGTGAGCCCTCGCCCGGATCGGTCTCGATCACGGTGCCCTTGTCGACATCGACCGAGAACTCGTCGCGCTGCGTCGGCACGAATCCGGCATCGGTGAGCTCGGCGGCGGCCTGGTCGTACGTCTGACCCGCGACGGCGGGTACGGCGATGAGCGAGCCGGGGCCGGAGCCGAACCACCAGCCGACGCCGCCGGCGAGCACGGCCAGCAGCAGCACGAGGGACAGGAGGAAGGCTCCGCGGGCGCGGCGCTTGGACGCACGGCGCCGCAGGATCGTGGCGTTGTCGACCGTGCCGGCGGTGGGCGCGACAGCGTCGGGGATCACCATCGTGCCCGGCATCACCTTGGTCAGGTCGCCCGAGTCGGCGGCGCTCTGCGGGGGAACGGTCGCCCTGGTCACCGCGGGGGAGATGCCGAGCTCGCGCTCGATGTCGCGAAGGCGCTCGAGCATCTGCTGTGCATCGTCCGGCCGCTCGTCCGGCGACTTCTCGGTCGCCCACAGCACGAGCTCGTCCAGCTGCTCGGGAACGGCGGGGTTGCGCACGCTGGGGCGCGGCACCGACTCCGTGGCGTGCTGGAACGCGATCTGCATCGGCTGCTCGCCCTTGTAGGGCTGCTCGCCCACGAGCATCTCGTACAGCATGATGCCGAGCGCATAGATGTCGCTGCGTGCGTCGGCCGTTCCGCGGGTGACGAGCTCCGGCGCGAGGTAGGCGATGGTGCCGAGGAGCTGCTGTCCGGTCGCGGTGTTCGCGGTCGTCGCGCGGGCCAGTCCGAAGTCGCCGATCTTGATGCGGCCGTCCTCGGCGAGCAGCACGTTCTCGGGCTTCACGTCGCGGTGCACGATCCCGGCACGGTGCGCCGCGGAGAGCCCGGCGAGCACGGCGTCCATGATCGTGATGGTCTGCGCGACCGTGAGGCGTTTCTGCTCCCGGAGGAGTTCGCGCAGGGTGATGCCGGGCAGGTACTCCATCACCAGGTAGGCGAGCTCGCCGTCCTGGCCCTGGTCGAAGACGTTCACGACGTGCGGATCGGCCAGTCGTGCCGCGGCGCGCGCCTCCTGGATGAAGCGGCTCTGGAACGCGGAGTCGTCGCTGAGGTGCGCGTGCATGACCTTGAGGGCGATGCGGCGTTCGAGGCGGAGGTCCGTGGCGACGTATACCGTGGCCATCCCGCCGCGTGCGATTCGAGCTCGGACTCGGTACCGACCGTCGACGAGCCGCCCGATGAGGGGGTCGGCCTGCTGATTGGTCGTCACGTCAGAATTCTAGGGAGGATTGCCTGAAAGCCCCGGGAGCGCCTCACCCCTGGACCCCGTATTCCCCGGACATCTCAGCCGTACAGCGCGAGCCAGGCGTAGGCCTGAGTCTCCCACTGCCCGTACTTATCGGGGTAGGCGGAGATCTGCACGGCCTGCGCTGCCGCGGTGAACGACAGGCTCTCCCACCCGGGGATGTCGAGCAGGCCTCGGGTGACCGTGCCGTTCGGATCGCTCGGGCCGCCATAGAACACGCGGGTGCTGCGGTCGGCGTCCATGATCTGCTCCGGCGTGCCCCACCCGGTGCTCGGGCGCTGCTGGAAGATGCCGAGCGAATCCCGATCGCCCCAGTCCAGGTTGCGCAGCCCGGACTCGACCATGCCGGTCGCGAGCGCCGTCGCGATGGCGCGATCGGACACGCCGAGCTCGCGACCGATGCGGATGATGAGGGCGGCGGTGCCGGCCTGCTCCGCGGTGAGAGCGGCGCTGAGATGACCTCCCGGTGCGGGAGCGGCCGCCGGGGCTGTGGCCGGCGCAGGAGCGGCGGCCGCCTGCACGGCGATCTTCTGCCCGGGGTAGATGATCGACGACGGCCCGAGACCGTTCAGTGCGAAGAGAGCCTGCGTCGTGGTGACGTAGGACTGGGCGATCCCGTACAGCGTGTCACCGGCAGCGACCGTGTGCGTCGTCGCCGCGGGAGCGGGCGCCGAAGCCGGAGCCGGAGCGGCAGCGGGTGCCGCGGCGGGCGCAGCCGCGGGCGCGCCGATGGCGAGGCTCTGCCCCGGGTAGATGATCGAGGCGCGGGTGAGCCCGTTCGCGGACAGGACCGCATCGACGCTCGTGCCGTAGCGCTGCGCGATGGCGTAGACCGTGTCTCCCGCGACGACGGCGTGCACGGTGGTGGCGGCCGGTGCGGGCGCCGGTGCCGGAGCAGGCGCCGGAGCGGCGGCAGGATGGAGCACGAGCGTCTGCCCCGGGTAGATCACGGAGCGCCAGGACAGGCTGTTCCAGGTCAGGACATCGACCGTGCGCAGCCCGAAGCGACCGGCGATGGCCGCCACGGTGTCGCCCGGCTGGACGACATAGGTCGCCGGCGCCACCTGGGCGGGCACGCCGCGCGGGGGAGCGGTGCGCTGCCGTTCGAGCGGCGCGACCGAGGCGTCGGTCACGGCGACGGCCGGCGCGGCTGTCAGCGTTGCGGCGAGAGCGCCGGCGATCGCGGCGGGCAGCCCCAGCTGCAGGGTTCGAGCGCGGCGAGCAGCGGTCTGAAGGTTCACGACGGGCCCCCTTTTCGAGCACTTCACGCTGACACGGATGTATAGAGATGTCAACAGAAGTGACACATGTGAACAGTGTGACGCGAGTGCTGAAATGCGTCAGGGACGCCGAGGTGAGATAGTGGGCATCGTGTCTGAGAACGTTGCCGCCTCACCCGAAGCCGCCCCCGTCGAGTGGTTGACGCTGTCCGACCTCGTCGAGGTCCTCGGTGAGCCCCTGGGACGCGTGCGTCGACTGATCGACGACCATCACCTGGTCGGATCGCGTCGTACCGGTGTCTTCGCCGTCCCCTCCGTGTTCATCGTCGATGGGCACCCGCTGAGTTCGCTGCGCGGCACGGTCATCGTGCTGCAGGATGCGGGCTTCAGCGATGACGAGCTCATCGACTGGCTTCTGGCGGAGGAGGAGAGCCTCGGCCGTTCGCCCATCGCGTCGCTGCTGGCCGGCCACAAGAGCGAGGTCCGCCGACTCGCGCGCACCCTGGCCTGAGCGGGCTTCAGGCAGAGCGCACCGTCGCGGCTCGCCCGAGGTCGCGGAGCTCGCCCACGGCGGCGTTGTCGAGCGGAGCTCCGGTCAGCGCCCTGTCCGCCTCGTGGGCGTACGCGGAGATCATGTCCTCCACCCGTGCGAGCGCGCCGGAGTCCGCGATGGTCGACTGCAGAGCGGCCACCTGCTGCGCACTCAGCGCCGGGTCGCCGAGCAGCTCATCGAGGATGGTGCGTGCGGGCGCGTCGAGCGCCTCGCGGGTCAGCGCGACCAGAACCGTCCGCTTGCCCTCTCGCAGATCGTCGCCGGCCGGCTTGCCCGTCACGGTGCTGTCGCCGAAGACGCCCAGCACGTCGTCTCGGAGTTGGAACGCCATCCCGACCGGGTGACCGAAGCGTCGCAGCGCTGCGAGCTGCTCGTGGTCTGCGCCGGCGAAGGCGGCACCGAGGACGAGCGGCTGCTCGATGCTGTACCTGGCCGACTTGAGCGAGGCGATGCGCAACGCGCGTTCCGCGTGCTCCTCCGCCGGGTTGACGCTCCAGGCGGACTCCTCTGCGATGTCCAGGAACTGGCCCGTGGTCACATCGCGTCGCATGCGGGCGTACTCCCCGCGCACGGCGCTCGCGTGCGGATGGCCGTCGAGGGCGGCTTCGAGCAGGTCGTCGCTCCACGCCACCAGGAGGTCGCCGAGCAGAACGGCCGCCGCGCGACCGAAAGCCTCCGCGTCTCCGCTCCAGCGGGCGCCGCGGTGCGACGCCTCGAGGGCGCGATGGGCCGCGGGGCGACCGCGCCTGGTGTCGGAATTGTCGATCAGGTCGTCGTGCACGAGGGCGGCGGATTGGAAGATCTCGAGGGCCGCGCACAGATCCCACAGGCGGTCGTCCTCGGTGGCCGTGCGCTCGTGGAAACGGGCGACGGCACGCCACCCGGCATGACAGAAGCGCGCGCGCAGTCGCTTGCCACCCGCTAGCGTGCTCGCCGCCATGTCGAGGAACGCGCCCGCATCCGGCCCGTAGGCCGATGACTCCTCCCGCATGCGTGCGAGGAAGCCGTCCAGTCGGGCGGCGACGGCGTCGGGGACGGGAGAGGCTGACGGCACGACTCCCAGCATACGTAAAGGAAGGGAGGGGCCTGACGCTGGCCCCGGACGCCCGTCGAGCGTAGACTGGAGTGCACCATACCCGAGGGGGACGAGATGCCACTCTCCGAACAGGAGCAACGTCTGCTCGACGAGATGGAACGCCATCTCCTTCACAATGACGCCGATGTGGTGAGCGCGCCGTCCGGTGACCGCGCACTCAGCTATCGCAACCTCGTCTACGGGGCGCTCCTGCTGCTCGCGGGCGTCGGCGGTCTCGTCGTCGGTGTCATCCTCGGCGATGTCTGGGGTGTGGTGGTCGGGGTCATCGGGTTCGCGGCCATGCTTGCCGGCGTCATGCTCGCGGTCACCCCCGTGCGTCGCTCGGCGCCGGCCGAGCCGCGTCAGCGCTCGACCGCGAAGCGACAGGACTCCTCCTCCTTCATGGATCGCATGAACGATCGCTGGGATCGCCGCCAAGACGGACGGTGACCCGCCTCACCTTCTCTGAGAAGCCCGGATGCTCTGCATCCGGGCTTTTTCCGTGTGTGGACTCTTTCCTCCACTGGGCCTCCACGACCCTCCACTGACGCTCCACCCCGCTCCACCGCGTAATCACGCGGTTCTCTGGCGCGCCCGGAGCCCTTCAAGCAGAATCTACGGGCATTCGTCATAGAAAGTGGAGCAAAGTGGAGTAAAGTGGGGCGCACCTCGAGTTGGCCGGACGGAGAGGGGGTGAAGGCCGATGCTGCTGGGCACGCACTCACCGAAGCTGGACGACAAGGGACGGGTCATCCTTCCCGCGAAGTTCCGCGAGGACCTGGGCGGCGGCATCGTCGTCACCCGCGGTCAGGAGCGCTGCCTCTACGTCTTCAGCACGGCCGAGTTCGAGGCGATGCACGAGCGGATCCGTCAGGCGCCGCTCGCGAACAAGCAGGCACGTGACTTCATGCGCCTGTTCCTCTCCGGAGCAAGCGCGGAGATGCCCGACAGCCAGAACCGCATCACCATCCCCGCCCACCTGCGTCAGTACGCCGGTCTTCAGAAGGAGCTCATCGTGACCGGAGTGGGTGCTCACGCCGAGATCTGGGACGCCGAGAGCTGGAACGCCTACCTCGCCGCTGGTGAGGAGTCCTACGCCGAACTGGAGCAGGAGGTGATTCCGGGACTGTTCTGACCACGGCTGTGATGCCCCGCCGCTCCCGCCCCGACACACTTCCCCGGTGCCGGGTCGCGAAGCGGAGGGGGATCAGAGCCGAAGGTCGGACCCGAGAGAGATCATGAGCCTCCGCGACATCCACACCCCCGTCCTGCTCGACCGCTGCGTCGAGCTGCTCGCGCCCGCCCTGCAGGAGGACGGCGCCGTCCTGGTCGACGCGACCCTCGGAATGGGCGGCCACTCCGAGGCGCTGCTCGAGCGGTTCCCCGGCATCCGCCTGATCGGGCTCGACCGCGACACCGACGCGCTGCGGATCGCGGGGGAGCGGCTCGCCCGGTTCCGCGATCGCCTCACCCTGGTGCACGCCGTCTACGACGAGATCGGCCTGCATGCTCAGGGGGCCGCGGGCATCCTGTTCGACCTCGGGGTCTCCTCGCTGCAGCTCGACGAGGCCGAGCGCGGTTTCGCGTACGCCAAGGACGCTCCGCTGGACATGCGGATGGACCAGACGAAGGGCATCACCGCCGCCGACGTCATCGCCACCTACAGCGAGGGCAACCTGCGGCGCATCTTCGAGCGCTACGGCGAGGAGAAGCTCGCGGGCCGATACGCCCGATTCATCATCGAGGCGCGGCAGAAGCAGCCGATCCTGCGGTCGGGCGAACTCGTCGACATCCTCGTCGCCGCCACGCCCGCGGCCGCCCAGCGCGCTGGACACCCCGCCAAGCGGGTGTTCCAGGCGCTGCGCATCGAGGTCAACGCGGAGCTGAACGTGCTCGCCGACGCGATCCCGGCCGCGATGGACGCCCTCGCCGTCGGCGGGCGCATCGTCGTGATGTCGTACCAGTCGCTGGAAGACCGCCTGGTCAAGCAGGCGTTCGCGGCCGCGTCCGCGTCCACGGCCCCGGCGGGGCTGCCGGTCGAGCTCCCGGAGCACGCCCCCCGCTTCCGCATCCTGACCAAGGGCGCGGAGCTCGCCGACGACGAAGAGCGCGCCCGCAACCCGCGGGCGATCCCGGTGCGCCTGCGCGCCGCTGAGAAGGTGCGGGAGAGCGCATGAGCATGAACGCAGTACGCACGGCGGCCCGTCCGCTGCCCTCCGAGGCGCCGCAGCGCGCACCGAAGCGGCGACTGCAGCCGGTCACCACCCCCGCGGTCCGCCGCAAGCCGAAGCTGGCCTATGCGCTCGTGGCCCTCGCGGGCGCCGTCGCCATCGGCGCGGCCCAGGTCGGACTGTCCCTTGCGATCACGCAGGACTCGTTCACCCTCGCGGGCCTGTCGTCCCAGCAGCGGGAGCTAGATCTGCACACGCACGCCCTGCAGGAGGAGCTCACCGGCCTGAGCTCGCCGCAGGTGCTCGCCAGCAGCGCAGCCGCGCTCGGGATGGTCGTCGCCGGTTCCCCCTCGTACCTCCGGCTCAGCGACGGCGCGGTCTTCGGCACGGGGTCGGGAGCCGACTGGACCTCGACCGTCGACCCGAACGGCGCGGCGGCCGTCGGGAACGTGCTGATCACCGAGAACGCACCGCCCGCGGAGCAGACCGCGCAGGGCGAGGACGGCGTCGCGCCGCCCGCGCAGGATCTTCCGCCGGCCATCACCGACGGCCTCCCCAGCCCCACCACCCACTGATCGCAACGACCACGGAGAGATCCCATGACGACACGAGCCACGCGCGGACCGCGGCGACGCACTGTCGTCGCTCTGGCGGTCATCCTCTCGGTCCTGGTGGCGTTCGTCGTCCGCCTCGTCGACATCCAGGTCGTGAGCGCCGACGAGCACGTCTCGCAGTCGCTCGAGCACATCGGGGCGGGTTCCGCCATCCCCGGCCAGCGCGGCTCGATCGTCGACTCCGGGGGCACCGTGCTCGCATCGAGCGTCATGGTCTACGACGCCCAGCTGAGCCCGCAGGTGATCATGCTCGTCGAGGAGAAGAACCCGAAGCTGCCGTGGGCCGAGGCCTCGGACAAGATCGCCGCGATCACCGGTCAGACCGGCGAGGAGGTGCGGGCGCTGGTCTCCAACGCCCTCGCCGAGAACCCGAACAGCCAGTACGCGCCGCTCAAGAAGGGCCTGAACACCGAGCAGTACATCGCCCTGCGCGACCTCGGCATCGGCTCCTACCTGTCGCTCAAGCCGCGGGAGACGCGGGTCTACCCGAACGGTGCGGTCGCCGGGAACATCCTCGGCTTCCTCGACAACACGGGGGAGGCGAAGGCCGGCGTCGAGCAGCTCGAGGAGACGTGCCTCGCGCCGGTCGACGGTGAGGAGACGTACCGCAAGGGCAAGGATGGCGTCGTCATCCCGGGCAGCGAGAAGGTCGTCGACGCCGTGGACGGCGGCACCGTGCAGCTCACGATCAACAGCGACCTGCAGTGGTACCTCCAGCAGATGATCGGCGAGGAGGCGCAGAAGCAGGGCGCCAAGGGCGGCACCGTGACGGTCGTCGAGGTGGCGACGGGCAAGATCCGCGCTGCGGCCGAGTGGCCGGCGATGGACCCCAACGACCTCGACTCCTCCACGCCCGAGACGCGCTACAGCCAGATCTTCCACCGAGACTTCGAGCCGGGATCCACGTTCAAGGCGATCACCGCCGCGGCCGCGATCGAGGGCGCGGGTCTCACGCCCCTGAGCACGGTGACCGCCTCGTCGCGCGAGACGTTCCCGAACGGTGCCGTCATCAACGACGCCTTCTCGCACCCGGCCTACAACTACACGCTCGCGGGCGGCCTGATCGACTCGTCGAACGTCGCACTGTCCAAGTTCGGCACCATGGTGTCGCCCGAAGTGCGCTACGACTACCTGCAGCGGTTCGGCGTCGGCCAGAAGACGCTCGACTTCCCGTCCGAGGTGTCCGGCCTGCTGCACCCCGTCTCCGACTGGGACAGCCAGTCGCTGTACACGACCACGTTCGGCCAGTACTTCACGGTCACCGCGCCGCAGCTCGCCGGCGCATACCAGGCGATCGCGAACGGCGGCGAGAAGATCGACCTGTCGCTGGTCGAGTCCTGCACCGGTGCGGACGGCACGGTCTCCGAGCTGAAGAAGCCCGAGCACGAGCAGATCGTCGCACCGCAGACCGCGGCCGACCTCACCCGCATGCTCGAGAACGTCGCCGTCCAGGGCGGCAACGCCGATCGCATCCAGGTTCCCGGCTACCGCGTGACGAGCAAGACGGGTACCGCACAGGTCTCCGACGGCAACGGCGGATACAAGGCCGGCGTGTACTACACGAGCATGGTGGGCTTCGCTCCGGTCGACGATCCGCAGTACGTCGTCGTGGTCACTCTCGACGAGCCGACTAAGGTTGTATCGTCCGCGGCCACCGCATCCGCCTTCCAGAAGGCGATGACGCAGGTGATGAAGACCTATCGCGTGATGCCGTCCTCTGTCCCGATGGACGCGCTCCTCCCCAAGTTCGGATAGTCGGCGAGAGCCGCGCATGGAGATGACATGATCGCCCTGACGCTCGCTGAGATCACCGCCGCTGTCGGCGGTGATCTGCGTGTGGCCGGAGAGCACACCCCCGAGACCGTCGTCGACGGCCTGGTCGACACCGACTCGCGCACCATGCGGCCGGGATCGATCTTCGTGGCGAAGCCCGGCGCGGAGACCGATGGACACCGTTTCGTCGGTGCGGCGGTCGAGGCCGGTGCCGTGCTCGCGATCGTGGAGCATCCGGTCGACGTGCCCGTCAGCCAGATCGTCGTCTCCGACGCCGTGGTCGCACTCGGCGAGCTGGCGCGCGAGGTCGTGGGCCGCGTGCGCGCGGGCGGTGGGCTGCGTATCGTCGGCATCACCGGGTCCAACGGCAAGACCACGACCAAGAACTTCCTCGCACGCATCCTCGCCGACGAGGGGGAGACCGTCGCCCCGATCAACTCCTTCAACAACGAGGTCGGTGCCCCCGTCACGATGCTCCGCGTGACCCACGACACCCGGTACCTCGTGAGCGAGTTCGGGGCGGCCGGCCCGGGGAGCATCGCCCGCCTCGCCGGGCTCGTCGAACCCGACCTCGTCGTCGTGCTCATGGTCGGACTCGCGCACGCGGGCGGCTTCGGCGGCATCGAGGCCACGGCCAAGGCGAAGTCCGAGCTCGTGTCGGCGGCGCGGGTTCCGGGCACCGCCGTGCTCAACGCGGACGACCCCCGGGTGTGGGCGATGCGCGAGCTCGCCGAGCACCGCGGCCTTCGCGTCGTCGGCTTCGGTCAGTCCGACGCGGCCGAGGTTCGCGCCCACGACATCGTCGTGTCCGCCTCCGGGACGACCTGCACGATCGAGGTCGCGGGGGAGCGCCGCCCGCTGCGGCTCCGCGTGCTCGGCGCTCATCACGTGACCAACGCGCTGGCCGCTCTCACCGCGGCCGTGCAGCTCGGCGTGGCACCGGCCGATGCGATCGCCCGCCTGGAGACCGTCGAGATCGCCGAGCGCTGGCGCATGCAGCCGATGGGCAACGATCGCGTGCGCATCATCAACGACGCCTACAACGCGAGCCCCGACTCGATGGCCGCCGCTCTGCGCACGCTCGCGCAGATCACCGGCCCGGACGAGCGCACGGTCGCCGTCCTGGGGGCCATGAGCGAGCTGGGCGACAGCGCGGGCGAGGAGCACGACCGCATCGGCCTGCTCGCGGTGCGTCTCAACATCCGCCGCATCGTGGTGGTGGGCCCTGAGGCGCGCCGCCTCTACCTGGCCGCGGTCGGCGAAGGCTCCTGGGACAGCGAGGCCGTGCATCTGCCCGACCAGGATGCGGCGTTCGAGTACCTGCGCACGGAGCTGCGCGACGGCGACCGCGTGCTGGTGAAGTCATCCAACTCCGTGGGCCTGCGGCATCTCGGCGATCGTCTGGGAGAATTGTTCTCGTGAGGTCACTCATCATGGCGGCGGCGATCTCGCTCGCCTTCACCCTGTTCCTGACCCCCGTCTTCCTCCGGCTCTTCCGGAAGTGGGGCTGGGGGCAGGTCATCCGCACCCCCGAGTCCGTGCACAACCCCAGCCACGAGGCCAAGCGCGGCACCCCGACCATGGGCGGCGTGATCTTCATCCTCGGCTCCATCGTCGGCTACTTCACGGGCGTCCTGGTGAGCGGGGAGACGCCCGCGCTGTCCGCGATCCTGGTGATCTGGCTCATGGTGGGCTTCGGCGCGGTGGGCTTCATCGACGACTACATGAAGGTGCGCAGTCAGCGCAGCCTCGGCCTCTCCGGCTGGCGGAAGGTGATCGGCCAGCTCCTGGTCGTCATCCCGTTCGGCATCGTGGCGTTGAACTTCCCGAACCGGTGGGGACAGACGCCCGCGAGCGCCTCGATCTCGCTGTTCCGCGACATCACCTGGCTCAACCTCTTCGCCTTCGGTGTGGTCCTCGGCTGGATCCTGTACCTGGCGTGGATCGCGATCATCGGCGTGGCCACGTCCAACAGCGTCAACCTCACCGACGGCCTCGACGGGCTCGCGGCCGGTGCCGGCGTGCTCGTCGTCGGCGCCTACAGCGTGATCGCGTTCTGGCAGTTCAAGCAGCCCTGCATCGGCGGCGACCCCGGCGCGCTCGGCGGATGCTACGAGGTGCGCGACCCCTTCAACCTGGCGATCATCTCGGCCTCGTTCGCCGCGAGCCTCATCGGCTTCCTGTGGTGGAACGCCCCGAAGGCGAAGGTGTTCATGGGCGACGTGGGCTCGATGGCGATCGGCGGCGTCGTGACCGCGATGGCGATCCTGACGCGCACCGAGCTGCTGCTCCTCGTGATCGCGGGCGTCTTCGTCCTCTCGTCCGGCTCGGTCATCCTGCAGCGGGCGTACTTCAAGGTCACGCGCGGCAAGCGGCTGTTCCTCATGAGCCCGTTCCACCACCACCTCGAGATGCGCGGCTGGTCGGAGGTCACGATCGTCGTGCGCATGTGGATCATCGCCGGCCTGCTCGCGGTCTCGGCGATCGGACTGTTCTACGTGGAGTGGCTGACCCGTGTCGGCTGAGCGTCTGGCCGGACTGACCAGCTGGAACGCGGACTGGTCGGGGCTGCGCGTCGCCGTGCTCGGACTGTCGATGACCGGCTTCTCGGTCGCGGACACCCTGGCGGAGCTGGACGCCGACGTGCTCGTGCTCAGCGAGTCGGCGGACGAGGAGTACGCGCGCCTGCTGCCCGTGATCGGCGCGGCCCTCGAGCTGGGGTCGCTCGCCGAGGTGCCGGAGGCCCTGCGCGCGTTCGAGCCGGAGGTGGTGATCGCGTCGCCGGGCTTCTCGCCGTCGCACCCCGCGATCCGCTGGGCGCAGGACGCCGGCGTCGCGCTCTGGGGGGACGTCGAGCTCGCGTGGCGGGTGCGGGACAAGGTGCTCCGCGCCGACGGGACCCCGGCCGACTGGGTGCTCATCACCGGCACCAACGGCAAGACCACGACCACGCAGCTCACCGCGACGCTGCTGGTCGAGGGCGGCCTGCGTGCGGCCCCGTGCGGCAACATCGGGGTGCCCGTGCTCGACGCGGTGCGCGACCCGGCCGGCTTCGACGTGCTCGTGGTGGAGCTGTCGAGTCATCAGCTCTGGTACCTCGGGCTGTCGCAGCCGGAGGGGGAGCTGTTCCCGTACTCCGCCGTGTGTCTGAACCTCGCCGACGATCACCTCGTGTGGCACGGCAGCGCGGAGGCCTACCGCGACGCGAAGGCCCTGGTGTATCGCAACACGCGCGTGGCCTGCGTCTACAACAAGGCCGACGTGGCCACGCGCCGCATGGTCGAGGAGGCCGAGGTCGTCGACGGCGCCCGCGCGATCGGCTTCGACCTGGGCATCCCCGGCCCGAGCGACCTCGGCGTGGTCGAGGGGCTGCTGGTCGACCGGGCGTTCCTCGATGACCGCGCCCGCAGCGCCCTCGAGCTCACCACCGTCGCCGAGCTCGAGTCCGCTGGACTCTCGGCGCCGCACATCGTGCAGAACATCCTCGCCGCCAGCGCACTCGCCCGGTCGCTCGGCGTCGAGCCGGAGGCGATCCACTCGGCCCTGCAGGGCTTCCACCTCGACGCCCACCGCATCCAGGTGGTCGCGCGCCACGCCGGCATCACCTGGGTCGACGACTCCAAGGCGACGAACCCGCACGCGGCAGCCTCCTCGCTGCGGGCGTACCCCGGAGCGGTGTGGGTCGTTGGCGGTGATCTGAAGGGTGTGGACATCTCCGAGCTCGTGGCCGATGCCGGGGCGTCCGCCCGCGCGGCGGTCGTGATCGGTGTGGAGCGCGGCGATGTCGTGGCGGCATTCGGGCGACACGCGCCGGCGGTGCCGGTGTTCGAGGTCGACGCTGGCGACACTGGACAGGTCATGAACCGCGTGGTGGAGATCGCCGCGGGGATCGTCGAAGACGGGGGCACCGTGCTGTTGGCCCCGGCCGCGGCGTCCTTCGACCAGTTCTCCGGCTATGCGGAACGTGGCCGCCGCTTCGCCGAGGCGGTACGTGAGTGGATCGAGCGGGGGAGCGCCGATGACGCAGGTGGCTCGCCCTCCGCGCTCTGAGTCGGGCGGCCTCGCGGCCCGGGTGTCTCTGGGGCGCCGGTTCACGCCGGTGTCGACCGAGTTCCTCCTGATCGCGTCGACCGCGCTGCTCCTCACGATCTTCGGCCTGGTGATGGTGCTGTCGGCCACCAGCGCGACCGCCGTCGCGAACGACCAGAACCCGATGGACGGCGTGCTGCGCCAGGGCGTCTTCGCCCTGCTGGGCATCCCGCTGATGTTCCTCATCAGCCGTCTGCCGATCGCCTTCCTGAAGCGCATGGCCTGGCCCGCGCTGTTCGGGGCGGTCGCCCTGCAGCTGCTGGTGTTCACGCCTCTGGGCATCGCGGACGGCGGCAACCGGAACTGGATCCAGATCGCCGGGTTCCAGATGCAGCCGTCCGAGTTCCTCAAGCTCGCGCTGGCCCTGTGGATCGCCGCGGTGCTGCTGCGCAAGCAGACCATGCTGGGCACCTGGCACCACGTGTTCATCCCGGTCGTGCCGGTGGGCGCTCTCGCGATCGGGACCGTGCTGGCGGGCAAGGACCTGGGCACCGCGATGGTGATGGTCCTGATCCTGCTCGGCTGTCTGTTCTTCTCGGGCGTCAAGCTCCGGCTCTTCATCATCCCGATGATCCTCGGCGTGGTCGCGGTGCTCGCGTACGCACTGTCCAGCGAGGATCGGATGCGGCGCATCACCGCGACGTGCGACGACATGGCGCTCTACTACACCGACTGCTACCAGTCGATCCATGGCATCTGGGGCATGGCCTCTGGCGGCATCTTCGGGCTCGGCCTGGGCAACTCGCAGGAGAAGTACGGCTGGCTGCCCGCCGCGGGCAACGACTTCATCTTCGCGATCGTCGGCGAGGAGCTCGGCCTGATCGGCTGCATCGTGGTGCTGGCGCTGTTCACGTTCTTCACGGTCGGCGCGTTCCACATCATCCGCAAGACGCCGGACCCCTTCATCCGGGTCGCCGCGGGCGGCATCACGGTGTGGATCGTGGGCCAGGCGGTGCTGAACATCGGTGTGGTGATCGGTGTCTTCCCCGTGATGGGCGTGCCGTTGCCGTTCATGTCGCAGGGCGGGACGGCGCTGTTCGCGGTGCTCGTGGCCTGCGGTGTGCTGCTCGCCTTCGCCCGGACGATCCCCGTCTCGGAGAAGCAGTCAGGTGCGCGGGGTAGGGTCGCTCGGTGACCTCGTATCTTCTCGCCGGCGGTGGCACCGCCGGCCATGTCAACCCGCTGCTCGCGGTCGCCGATGCGTTGCGCGAGCGTGACCCCGAGGCCACGGTCCTGGTGCTCGGGACGGCTGAAGGCCTGGAGTCGCGGCTGGTGCCGGAGCGCGGGTACGAGCTGCTGATCGTCGACAAGGTGCCGTTCCCGCGCCGTCCGAACGCGCAGGCAGCGGCGTTTCCCGGTCGCTTCCGTCGTGCGATCGCTCAGGTGCGTCAGCACATCCGCCGTCACCGCATCGACGTGGTGGTCGGATTCGGCGGGTACGCGTCGGCTCCCGCGTACGTGGCGGCGCGCCGCGAACGGGTGCCGTTCGTGGTGCACGAGGCGAACGCCAAGCCGGGTCTCGCGAATGTGCTCGGCGCCCGGGCTGCCGCAGGGGTGGGCGTCGCGTTCGAGGGCACACCGCTTCGCCGTGGCGAGGTCGTCGGCATGCCGCTGCGACGTGAGGTGATCGCGCTCGACCGTGCCGCGACGCGTGCCGAGGCGGCGGAGCACTTCGGCCTCGACCCCGCACGACCCGTCCTGCTCGTGTTCGGCGGTTCCCTCGGAGCCCAGCGGCTGAACGACGCGATCGCCGATTCCTGGCGCGACATCCTCGACGCCGGGTGGCAGCTGCTGCACGTGACGGGGGAGCGCAGCGACCTCGAGGATCCCCGCGTGCCTGGCTATACGATGCGCCGCTACGTGGACCGCATGGACCTCGCGTTCGCGCTGGCCGATCTGATCGTGTCGCGGTCGGGTTCGGCCACCGTGAGCGAGGTCAGTGCTCTGGGCATCCCCGCGCTCTACGTCCCGTACTCGGTGGGCAACGGCGAGCAGCGGCTCAACGCCGGCTCGGCGGTGGCAGCGGGAGCAGCCGAGCTGCTCGACGACGCCACCTTCGACGGCGACGCGGTGCGGCGGCTCGTCGTGCCCCTGCTCGGCGATCCCGAGCGCATCGCGCGCATGGCGGCGGCCGCGGAGAACGTCGGTACCAGGAACGGTACGGAGAACGTGATCCAGCTGATCGACCGTGCCCTCGGTGCGGCGTGACTCCGGCGTCCCGACCGGAACGAAAAGTAGACTGAAGCGGACATGATCAGACCCGACCTCTCCCTCCCCCTTCCCGAGACGATCACCTCCGCGCACTTCATCGGCATCGGCGGCTCCGGCATGAGCGGGCTCGCCAAGATGTTCCTCGACGCCGGCATCCGGGTGTCCGGAAGCGACCGCGCCGACAGTGACAACCTGCGTGCCCTCGCCGCCGCGGGCGCGACCGTGCACGTCGGTCACGACGCCGCGCACCTGGGCGACGCCGACACCGTGGTGCACACCGGTGCCATCTGGCCGGAGAATCCGGAGTTCGTGACGGCGAAGGAGCGCGGTCTCCACGTCATCCACCGCTCGCAGGCGCTGCACTGGCTGATCGGATCGCGACGTCTGGTGTCGGTTGCGGGGGCCCACGGCAAGACCACCTCGACCGGGATGATCGTGACCGCGCTGCGCGAGCTCGGGGCGGAACCGCACTTCGTCAACGGCGGCGTGATCGAGCAGCTCGGAGTGTCCAGCGCCACGGGAAGCGGTGACCTGTTCGTGATCGAGGCCGACGAGTCGGACGGCACGTTCCTGCTTTACGACACCGCGGTCGCGCTCATCACGAACGTCGACCCCGATCACCTGGACCACTACGGGTCGGACGAGGCGTTCCACGACGCGTTCGTGCGGTTCGCCGACGCGGCCTCGGAAGCCGTCGTGATCTCCAGCGACGACCCCGGTGCGCTGCGGGTCGGGGCGGGGCTGTCCCACCCCCACGTGCTCACGTTCGGTGAGGCGGAGGACGCGGATGTGCGCCTGACCGACATCGTCACGGACGGACCGGTCGCGGCGACTCTGGTGTACGCGGGGGAGCAGGTGCGCATGCAGCTCGCCGTCCCTGGGGCCCACAACGCGATCAATGCGACCGGTGCCGTCGCCGTGCTCGTCGCGCTCGGCTTTCCGTTCGCCGACGCGGTGCACGCGATGGAGGGCTTCGCGGGGACCGTGCGTCGGCTCGAACGCCACGGGGAAGAGCGCGGCGTCACGGTGTACGACGACTACTCGCATCACCCGACCGAGGTCAGGGCGGCGCTGGAGGCGATGCGCACTCTCGCCGGCGACGGCCGACTGATCGCGATCCAGCAGCCGCACACCTACTCCCGCACGCAGCACATGTATCAGGAGTTCGCCGATGTGCTCGAGCAGCTGGCCGACCACACCGTGATGCTCGACGTCTACGGCGCCAGGGAGGATCCGGTTCCCGGTGTCACCGGTGAACTCGTGAGCGGTGCGTTCCACGACCCCTCGCGCGTGCACTTCGTGGCGGACTGGCAGCAGGCCGCCGACTACACGGCCTCGGTCGCGCGCGCGGGCGACGTGGTCGTCACGCTCGGCTGCGGCAACGTGTACCAGATCATCCCGCAGGTGCTGGAGTCGCTGCGTCGGACCGACGGGGCGTAGCGCATGCGCCGGCCCGCACCGCTTCCGAGCGCTCCGGATGCCCCGGAGCAGGCGCCCGCCGCGCCGGAACGGACTGCGCGTGCGCGTCGCCGTGATCCGGAGCCGCCGATCCCGCTCGTCGATGAGCCCGCGGGCGAGGCCGTGCAGGATGACGACGCGGAGCGTCCCACGTCGACGAGGGAGGTGTGGCGGGCGGCTCGCGCTCGTCGCAAGGCGCTGCGCGCGGAGATCCGCCGCTTCACGCAGCGGTCACGTCGGCGCCGGATCGTCTGGCTCAGCAGCCTGGGTGCCCTCGTGCTGCTGGTGGGCGGGAGCGTCGCGGCGGCGTACAGCCCGCTGTTCGCGGTCGAGCGGATCACGGTCGCGGGGGCGACGACGATCGATCCTGCCGTGATCGAGGCGGCGCTGAGCGACCAGGTCGGCACCCCCCTCGCGCTCGTGGACACGAGTGAGGTGAAGGCCGCTCTCCTGGCGTTCCCGCTGATCGAGACGTACTCCCTCGAGGCGCGCCCTCCGCACGACCTGACCGTGCGCATCGTCGAGCGGACGCCCATCGGGGTGATCTCGTCGTCGGCGGGCTACACGCTGGTGGATGCGGCGGGTGTGGCGCTGTCGACGACGGCGGAGCAGCCCGCGGGTCAGCCGCTCGTGGAGACCGAGGGCGGGGTGGATTCGGCCGCGTTCCGCAGCGCCGGTCTGGTGGTGCGTGCACTGCCGGAGGGGATCCGCACGGCGCTGACGGAGGTGAGGGCGTCGACCGCGGACGATGTGACGCTCACCCTCAGCACCGGGCTCACGGTCGTGTGGGGGAGTTCGGAGGAGTCGGGTCTGAAGGCGCTCGCGCTGTCGGCGGCGCTCACCGCGAACCCCGAGGCGTCGTCGATCGATGTGACCTCGCCGGACGTCGCGGTCGTCGGCTGACGGCTTTCGGCGGGAATGGGGCGACACGCCCGTGTCGCTGCGCGCGCGCGGCCGGGCGGCGCTTACCTTCGATCTGAGAGAACGCAATACCGGGAAATACTTTACACCTCTAGTTGAGGTTTAAGGTTCCCATCCAAGGCTCGACTAATCGGAGGCCGGCCATGAGCCAGAACCAGAACTACCTCGCCGTGATCAAGGTCGTCGGCGTCGGCGGTGGCGGCGTCAACGCCGTCAACCGCATGATCGAGCTCGGGCTCCGCGGAGTCGAGTTCATCGCCGTGAACACCGATGCGCAGGCGCTGCTCATGAGCGACGCCGACGTCAAGCTCGACGTCGGCCGCGAGCTCACGCGCGGCCTCGGGGCGGGTGCCGACCCGGAGGTCGGTCGCCGTGCTGCGGAAGACCACGCGGAGGAGATCGAGCAGGCGCTGACCGGCGCCGACATGGTGTTCGTCACCGCCGGTGAGGGCGGTGGCACCGGAACCGGTGGCGCGCCCGTCGTCGCCCGCATCGCCAAGTCGATCGGCGCCCTGACGATCGGTGTCGTGACCAAGCCGTTCTCGTTCGAGGGTCGCCGCCGCCAGAGCCAGGCGGAGGCCGGCGTCGCCAAGCTCAAGGAAGAGGTCGACACCCTCATCGTGGTGCCCAACGACCGCCTCCTGGAGATCAGCGACCGCGGCATCTCGATGATCGAGGCCTTCGCGACCGCCGACCAGGTGCTCCTCGCCGGTG
Source organism: Microbacterium sp. K35 (assembly GCF_004794375.1). Taxonomy (NCBI): domain Bacteria; kingdom Bacillati; phylum Actinomycetota; class Actinomycetes; order Micrococcales; family Microbacteriaceae; genus Microbacterium; species Microbacterium sp. K35. The sequence goes on from NZ_SSDM01000410.1 coordinate 34,012, forward strand.
TCCAGGGCATCACGGACCTCATCACCACCCCCGGTCTGATCAACCTCGACTTCGCCGACGTCAAGTCGGTCATGCAGGGTGCGGGATCCGCGCTCATGGGCATCGGGTCGGCGCGCGGCGCCGACCGGGCCATCAAGGCCGCCGAGCTCGCGGTCGAGTCTCCGCTGCTGGAAGCCTCGATCGAGGGTGCGCACGGCGTGCTCCTCTCGATCCAGGGTGGCTCGAACCTGGGCATCTTCGAGATCCACGACGCCGCGGACCTGGTGAAGGAGGCCGCGCACCCGGAGGCGAACATCATCTTCGGTACCGTCATCGACGACACGCTCGGCGACGAGGTGCGCGTCACGGTCATCGCCGCGGGTTTCGACGGCGGGGAGCCGTCGCTGCGCCTGGACCCGATGGTCGTCTCCCGGCCGTCCACCGCATCGCTGCCGGAGGTCGCCCTCTCGGACGAGGCCGAGAAGCCCGCGGAGACGCCCGCCACCGAGTCGGCCCCGGCACCGCAGCGCACGCCGGCCACCAGCATCGAGCCGGCATTCGCCGACGACGACATCGACATCCCCGAATTCCTGAAGTGACGGCTCCGATGGGTGCTCCGGCGCCATCGGAGCTCGCTGCGCGGCTGTCGGCGATCGACGAACGGATCGCCGACGCCGCGCGCGCGGCCGGTCGCGCACCGGAGGAGATCACCCGGATCGTCGTGACGAAGTTCCACCCGGCGGCTCTCGTGCGCGAGCTGCACGCCCTCGGCGTCTCGGCGGTGGGGGAGAACCGCCAGCAGGAGCTGACCGCGAAGGCCACGGAGCTCGCCGACCTCGACCTGCAGTGGCACTTCATCGGCCAGGGGCAGACCAACAAGGCGGGGGCCATCCGGCGCAGCGCCGACGTGGTGCACTCCGTCGACCGCGACCGCTTCGCCGACGCGTTGCATCGAGCGGCCGACGGCGACGATGTGGTCGACGTGCTCGTGCAGATTAATTTGACCGACGACCCGGGTCGCGGCGGTGTCGCACCCGACGCGGCGACCGCTCTGGCCGAGCACGTGCTGTCGCTGCCGTCGCTGCGGCTGCGCGGCGTCATGGCCGTCGCGCCGCTGGACGAGGAGCCCGCCTCCGCGTTCGCGCGGCTCCGCGGCATCGCAGAGGGCATCCGTACGATCGAGTCGACGGCCACGTGGATCTCGGCCGGTATGACCGGCGACTTCGTCGAAGCCATCGCCGCCGGCGCGACACACCTGCGCATCGGTTCCGCAATCACGGGACCGCGCCCCGACCGGGGTTAACCTGTGACAAGACCAGCCCGAGACGTTCGAACCGGAGGACACGATGGGTAACCCGCTGAAGAAGACCATGGTGTATCTCGGCCTCGCCGACGAGGAAGAGGTCTACGAGGAGGAGACGCAGGCACCCGCCCGAGCCCACCGTGAGCGTGAGCGCGAGCGCGAGGAGCCGACCCCGGCCCCCGTCACGCCCCTCCGTCGTCCCGTCGCCGTCCGTCAGCCCGCAGCAGGAGCCGTGAACGAGATCCTCACCGTCCACCCGAAGCAGTACCGCGATGCGCAGCTCATCGCGGAGAACTTCCGCGAGGGCGTCCCGGTCATCATCAACCTCTCCCAGATGAGCGACGCCGACGCGCGTCGCCTCATCGACTTCGCGAGCGGTCTCTCCCTCGGCCTGTACGGCCGTATCGAGCGCGTCACCTCCAAGGTGTTCCTGCTCTCGCCGGAGAACATCGCGGTGTCCGGGCACGGGGGAATCGCGCACGCGGACGCCGAGTCCGCGGGCTTCGACCACTCCTAACCCGTGCAGCTGGTCTCGGTCCTCGCCAGCATCGTCCACCTGGTGCTGCTGCTGTACATCTTCGTGCTCTTCGCGCGGCTCATCCTGGACTACATCCCCCTGTTCAACCGGGAGTGGCGTCCGAAGGGATTCGGCCTCGTCGCCGCGGAGGCCGTCTACACGGTCACCGATCCGCCGATCCGGTTCTTCCGGCGGATCATCCCGCCGCTGCGCATCGGGCAGCTGTCGCTCGATTTCGGGTTCGCGCTCACCCTGCTGGTGGTGCTGATCCTGATGAACATCGTCCGGCTCTTCATCCGCTGACGCCGTGGCGTGTCGCGCCTCAGGGCGCCGGTGAGTTCGCCGAGCCTGGGTGTCGCGGCGTCGCGAGGCCAAGGCTCGGGGGCTATGCTGGCACCCAGGTGCGCGCCCCGGGTTCGCGCCACATCACGAACACGCCATACATCGGTACTGGCAATCGAACTCATCGAAAGAGGAGCCACCCATGGCACTTACCCCGGATGACGTCGTCACCAAGCAGTTCCAGCACGTCCGCTTCAAGGACGGCTTCGACCCGGACGAGGTCGACGACTTCCTCGACGAGATCGTCATCGAGTGGCGCAAGGCCCTCGAGGAGAATGCCGAGCTGAAGGCCAAGCTGGCCGCGTACGAGTCCGGTGCCGCGCCCGCCGCCGCCGAGACCCCCGCCCCGAAGCCGGTGGCCGCGCCCGCCGCCGAGGCCACGCCCGCCGAGCCCGCTCCGACCGGTTCTGCCACGGCGACCGCCGGGATCATCGAGCTCGCCCAGCGTCTGCACGACGAGCACGTCGCCGAGGGTGAGGCCAAGCGCAACGCGCTCATCGCGGAGGCGGAGACCGAGGTCGCTCGCATCCGCACCGAGGCCGAGGCCAAGCAGCGGGAGGAGTCGGCGCGTCTGGAGCGCGAGCGCAACACGCTCGAGGCCCGCATTACCGAGCTCCGCAACTTCGAGCGCGACTACCGTGCTCAGCTGCGCGGCTACATCGAGGGTCAGCTCCGCGACCTCGACGAGAAGTCGGCTTCCACGGACTCCACGCCCGTCTCCGCGATCGGCCTGTAAGGCGTCGCGTTGACAGGACGTCGTCCCCTTCGTCGGTCGGCGGCCGGCGCGCTCGTTGCGATTCTCGCAGCGGTCGTGCTGGCCGCCGATCAGTTTGTGAAGTACCTCACCATCGAGCACCTTCCGCTGCACGAGGTCGTCCCCGTGCTCGGGGAGTTCCTGCAGCTGTATTACATCCGCAACCCCGGAGCGGCGTTCTCGCTCGGGTCCGAGGTCACGTGGATCTTCACGATCGCCCTCGCGGTCGTCGCGGGAGTGATCGTCTGGAAGGCCTTCGGCCTGAGGTCCCGGTTGTGGGCCGTCGTCCTCGGCTGCCTGCTCGGCGGTGTGCTCGGCAACCTCAGCGACCGGCTGTTCCGCGAGCCCGGGTTCCCGGTCGGCCACGTGGTCGACATGATCTCCATGCCGTGGATGATGCCCGCGATCTTCAACGTCGCCGACATCTTCATCGTCACCGGCATGATCTCGGTGGCACTGCTGGTGGTGTTCGGCCTGCGCTTCGACGGCACCCGCGAGCGCGACCACGCGCCGGTGGAGACCGATGAGGACGCAGAGGCCGTCGCGGCCGAGCACGAGGCTGCGGTGAGTGAGAGCGACCGTGTCGTCGACGGACGCGCGTCGGCCGAGGCGGGGTCGTCGTCTCCCGAGGAGCGCTGAGCGTGGAGTCGCGCTCTCTCCCCGTCCCGGACGGGCTCGACGGCACGCGCGTCGACGCGGCCCTCGCGAAGCTGCTCGGCTTCTCGCGGACGTTCGCGGCGGAGGTCGCGGCGAGCGGCGGTGTGCGGCAGGACGGCGCGACGCTCGACAAGTCGGACCGTCTGCACGGCGGGGCCTGGCTCGAGGTGGAGTGGCAGCCCAGGGAGGCGCCGAGGATCGAGCCGATCGCGGTGCCCGAGCTGGGCATCGTGTATGACGACGACGACATCGTGGTGGTCGACAAGCCCACCGGGGTCGCCGCCCATCCCTCGCTGGGCTGGGAAGGGCCCACGGTCGTCGGGGCTCTGGCCGCCGCGGGTTTCCGGATCGCCACGAGCGGGGCTCCGGAACGGCAGGGCGTGGTGCATCGGCTCGATGTGGGCACGAGCGGGCTCATGGTCGTCGCCAAGAGCGAGAGCGCGTACACCGCGCTCAAGCGCGCGTTCAAGGAGCGGACGGTCGAGAAGATCTATCACGCGGTCGTCCAGGGACACCCCGACCCGCTCGTCGGCACGATCGACGCGCCCATCGGGCGCCACCCGAATCACTCGTGGAAGTTCGCGGTCGTGCCGGACGGCAAGCCATCGGTCACGCACTACGAGACGCTCGAGGCGTTTCCCGGAGCCTCGCTGCTGGAGATCCACCTGGAGACCGGGCGCACGCATCAGATCCGCGTGCACATGGCCGCGCATCGTCACCCCTGCGTCGGGGACCCGCTGTACGGCGCCGACCCCACGCTGTCCGCACGGCTCGGGTTGACGCGACAGTGGCTGCACGCCCACCAGCTCGCGTTCGCGCACCCGACCACCGGCGAGTGGGTGCAGTTCGAGTCGCCGTACCCGGCGGACTTCCGGCACGCGCTGGACGTGCTGCGCGGGGAGTAGCGGCTGTCCCGGGGTGCCGCGCGCGCGGTGTCGGTGGTGTGCGCCACACTGACCGCATGAGCATCGTGGTGCGCCCCGCGACCGTCTTCGACGACGTCGCGACACTGGTGGGTCCGAAGAAGCCGACGTCGAACGTCTGCTTCTGCCTCAGCTATCGGATCGGCAACAAGGAGAACGTGTCCCTGCGCGGGCAGGCTCGTGCGGATCGCGTGCGCGAGCTGTGCCACCAGGACCCGCCGCCGGGCGTCATCGCGTATCTCGACGATGAGCCCGTGGGGTGGGCGGCTCTGCATCCCCGGCGTGACACCAGCTTCGCGCGCAATCGCCTCATCCCGCACGTCGACGATCTGGACGTCTGGTCGCTGTGGTGTTTCCGCGTGCGCCCGGGATTCCGCAAGCAGGGTGTCTCGCACGCGCTGATCGACGGCGCGGTCGCGTACGCCAGGGAACGCGGGGCTCCAGCGATCGAGGGATATCCGGTCGACAACGCGGGGGAGAAGGTGAACCTCACGATGGCGTACGTGGGGACCCGGTCCCTGTTCGAGGGTGCCGGCTTCACGAAGGCTGCCGACACCGGGTCCGTGCTCGACGGGTTCCCCCGGGTGCTCATGCGTCTCGACCTGCGGTGACGGGCCGTCGTGGAGTGACCGACCGGGTGAGTGAGGACCGGGGAACGCGCGGCGGATCGGTCGTCGCCGGGGCGCCGCGACGAGTTTCGAACCGGATCGTGGTTCTGAGGCAATACATAGTGTGAGCACAGACAGCGAGATCATTCAGCGGTCGCTCGGGCAACCCCGGGCGTTCGCCGAACTGTTCGACAGACACGCCGGCGCGGTGGGTGGCTATGCCGCCCGCCGCCTCGGGATGGATGCCGGAGAGGACGTCCTCAGCGAGACGTTCCTCGTCGCCTTCGCGCGGCGGTCGTCGTTCGACACGTCCTGGGACTCCGCACTCCCGTGGTTGTACGGCATCGCGTCGCGGCTGATCAAGAAGCACAGGGCGCGCGAGGCGAAGCACCTGCGGTCGGCGGCGCAGTCGGCGGCCCGTGAGGAGCACATCGCTCACGGCGACCTCGACGGGACGATCGCCCGGCTCGACGCCGAGCTCTCGACCCGTCAGCTCGCCCCGCTGATCGCCGCGCTGTCGGCGAAAGACCGCGAGACTCTTCTGCTCTACGCCTGGGGCGACCTGAGCTACGAGGAGATCGCGCTCGCCCTCGGCGTTCCCGTGGGAACGGTGAGGTCCCGCATGAACCGGGTGCGGACACGGTTGGATCCGGCGCGCGCCCGCGGTCGGAACACGATGGTCACGGAGAAGAAGGGAGAAGTCGATGGACGTTTTCGAGCGCGTGCGTGAGGTCAACCGGGGGGCCGGCCTCAGCGAGGAGCACCTGACGTCGGCCAGGGCACGGCTTCTCACGGGGATCGACGCGGGGGTGGCGGCCGAGCGGGCACGGAGGGTGCGCCGGCCGCTGTTCCTCGTCGCCGGGGCGGTCGCGGGGGTCGCGGCCGCCACGGCCGGGGTCGTGATGCTGAGCCAGCTGACGGCACCGGAGCCGCGCGTGGAGGCCGTGCCGGTGCAGACGCTCGATCCGCGCCCGCACGGCGACCCGCTGCCGCGTCCGTCGGCGACGTCGGGGACGGGTGCGACCGAGCCGTTCCCCGGTACGACCCCGCAGGCGGGGCAGTATCTGCAGATCCGCTACACCAGCGACGCGCTCTACTTCCGGGATGGTGTGGGGGGCGTGTTCCGCTGGCCGCGGAGCGGCGACCCGCAGACCATCTCGGCCGCCGTGATGCGCTCGCACGCAGTGGACTACGTGCCGGCCGACCGCGCCGGCACGTGGGTCAGCCGCTATGGGCCCTCGATGGAGCGCGTCGAGCTGTTCGGCACCGATACCGAGGTGATGCGATGGACGTGGGACAGCCTCGCGCCGTACCGGCCAGAAGTTTCTGAGCTGCAGTCGGTCGGCGGGCGGCAGTACGGTGACCTGCCTCCGGTCGGTGGCCCCGGCTACTACGACGCCGCGCCCCGGGATCCGCAGGGGCTGCTCGACTACTGGTCGAGTTTCTTCGCCGAGGCCGGCGGTGCGCGCGATGACTCGGTGCTCATGGAGATCCTCAGCCAGCTGAAGCAGAACATCGCGCCCCCGGACGTGCGGTCGGCGTATCTGTCCGCTCTGCAGCTCACGGGACGTGCCACGGTCGACTCGACGGCGGGTTCGGAGGTGACGTATCGCGTCGAGTTCACCGATATCGACGCGCGGACCGAGACGATCACGATCGACAGCACCACGGGATGGGTCGTCGAGTCCGCGATCTGGTACGTGAAGCAGTCCGGGCACGATCTCGTGCCGTCGGGTGTGCCGGACGAACGAACCACCTACGACGTGTCGATCGTCGACGCGATCCCCTGACAGCCACGGCGGCCCGGACACGGGCCCCGGCACCGATCTCGGTGTCGGGGCCCCGCCGTAGACTCGGAACATGGCATCCGATTCCTTCGTCCACCTGCATGTGCACAGCGAATACTCGATGCTGGACGGCGCAGCGAAGATCAATGCCATGACGCAGGCGGCGGCCGACTACGGCATGCCGGCGATCGCCGTGACCGACCACGGCAACACGTTCGCGGCGTTCGAGTTCTACCGGGCGGCGCAGGCCGCGGGCATCAAGCCGATCGTCGGGCTGGAGGCGTACGTCACCCCCGGCACGCACCGCAGCGACAAGACCCGCGTGCAGTGGGGCTCGCCCGATCAGAAGAGCGACGACGTCTCGGGGTCCGGCGCGTACACCCACATGACCATGTGGAGTCAGAGCACCGAGGGGATGCACAACCTCTTCCGGCTCAGCTCGCTCTCGAGCATGGAGGGCTACTACTTCAAGCCCCGCATGGACCGCGAGCTGCTGCAGACCTACGGCAAGGGCCTCATCGCGACGACCGGGTGCCCCTCGGGCGAGGTGCAGACGCGTCTTCGTCTTGGGCAGTACGACGCGGCGCGGGCGGCGGCGGCGGAGTTCCAGGACATCTTCGGCAAGGAGAACTACTTCGCCGAGATCATGGACCACGGCCTGTCGATCGAGCGCCGGGTGATGACCGACCTGCTGCGGCTGGCCAAAGACCTGGGCATCCCGCTGGTGGCCACGAACGACTCGCACTACACGCACCAGCACGAGGCCGACGCGCACGAGGCGCTGTTGTGCGTGCAGTCGGGGTCAACGCTCGACGACCCGAACCGCTTCAAGTTCGACGGCGACGGGTACTACATCAAGACCGCGGCCGAGATGCGGCAGCTGTTCCGCGATCACCCGGAGGCGTGCGACAACACGCTGCTGATCGCCGAGCGCTGCGAGGTGGAGTTCAACACCTCCGCCAACTACATGCCCCGCTTCCCCGTGCCGGACGGCGAGACCGAAGACAGCTGGCTCATCAAGGAGGTCGAGAAGGGCCTCCACTACCGCTACCCGAGCGGTATCCCCGACCGGGTGCGCAAGCAGGCGGAGTACGAGACCGGCATCATCCTGCAGATGGGGTTCCCTGGCTACTTCCTCGTCGTCGCCGACTTCATCAACTGGGCCAAGGACAACGGCATCCGCGTCGGTCCCGGCCGAGGCTCCGGCGCCGGATCGATGGTGGCGTACGCGATGCGGATCACCGACCTCGACCCCCTGGAGCACGGTCTCATCTTCGAGCGCTTCCTCAACCCGGACCGCGTCTCGATGCCCGACTTCGACGTCGACTTCGACGACCGCCGCCGTGGCGAGGTCATCGAGTACGTGACGGAGAAGTACGGCTCCGAGCGCGTGGCGCAGATCGTGACCTACGGCACGATCAAGTCCAAGCAGGCGCTCAAGGATGCCGGCCGCGTGCTCGGGTTCCCGTTCAGCATGGGGGAGCGTCTGACCAAGGCCATGCCCCCCGCCGTCATGGGCAAGGACATGCCCCTCGATGGCATGTTCGACTCCGCGCACCCGCGCTACAAGGAGGCGAGCGAGTTCCGGGCGCTGATCGAGACCGACCCCGAGGCGAAGACGGTGTTCGATCGCGCGCTCGGGCTCGAGGGCCTCAAGCGCCAGTGGGGCGTGCACGCTGCCGGTGTGATCATGTCGTCGGAGCCGCTGCTCGACATCATCCCCATCATGCGCCGCGAGCAGGACGGGCAGATCGTCACGCAGTTCGACTACCCGTCGTGCGAGACGCTCGGCCTGATCAAGATGGACTTCCTGGGGTTGCGCAACCTCACGATCATCTCGGACGCGCTCGACAACATCCGCATGAACCGAGGCGAGGAGCTCGACCTCGAGCACCTCGGACTCGACGACCCCGCGGTGTACGAGCTCCTCGCGCGCGGCGACACGCTGGGCGTGTTCCAGCTCGACAGCCCTCCGCTGCGGTCGCTCATGCGCCTGATGAAGCCGGACAACTTCGGTGACATCTCGGCCCTCATCGCGCTGTACCGCCCGGGCCCGATGGGCGCGAACTCGCACACGAACTACGCGCTGCGCAAGAACGGCCAGCAGCAGATCACGCCGATCCACCCGGAGCTCGAGGAACCCCTGGCCGAGATCCTGGAGGAGTCCTACGGCCTCATCATCTACCAGGAGCAGGTGATGGCCATCGCGCAGAAGGTCGCCGGGTTCAGCCTCGGTCAGGCCGACATCCTCCGTCGCGCGATGGGCAAGAAGAAGAAGTCCGAGCTGGACAAGCAGTACGAGGGCTTCGCCGGCGGTATGAAGGAGCGCGGCTTCGGCGAGGGCGCGATCAAGGCGCTGTGGGACATCCTCCTGCCCTTCTCCGACTACGCGTTCAACAAAGCGCACTCCGCCGCGTATGGTCTCGTGTCCTACTGGACCGCGTACCTGAAGGCGCACTACCCGGCCGAGTACATGGCGGCGCTGCTGACGAGCGTCGGCGACTCGAAGGACAAGATGGCGCTGTACCTGAACGAGTGCCGCCGCATGGGTATCCGGGTGCTGCCGCCCGACGTCTCGGAGTCGATCAACTTCTTCGCCGCCGTCGGCGACGACATCCGCTTCGGTCTGGGAGCGGTGCGCAACGTGGGCACCAACGTCGTCGACGGGATCGTGCAGGCCAGGAAGGATGAGCGCTTCACGTCGTTCCACCACTTCCTCGACAAGGTCCCGCTGCATGTCGCCAACAAGCGCACCGTGGAGTCGCTCATCAAGGCGGGCGCGTTCGACTCGATGGGCGACACGAGGCGTGCGCTGCTGGAGGTGCACGAGGACGCCGTGGAGGCCGCGGTCGACCGGAAGCGCAACGAGGCTCAGGGCGCGATCGGGTTCGACTTCGACAGCCTGTACGACGGGCTGGAGGAGGTCGCGCCGGCCAAGGTCCCCGCCCGACCCGAGTGGATCAAGAAGGACAAGCTGGCGTTCGAGCGGGAGATGCTCGGGCTGTACGTGTCCGACCATCCGCTCGCGGGCCTCGAGGTGCCTTTGGCGAAGCACGCGTCGATCTCGATCCATGACCTCAACAACTCGGAGGACCTACAGGACGGCGACCAGGTGACGGTCGCGGGCCTGGTCACGAGCGTGCAGCACCGGGTGGCGAAGGCCAGCGGAAACCCGTACGGCATGATCACGGTCGAGGACTTCAACGGCGAGGTCACCGTGATGTTCATGGGCAAGACGTACACGGAGTTCCAGCACACCCTCCAGCAGGACGCGATCCTGGCCGTGCGGGGGAGGGTGTCGCGCCGCGACGACGGCCTCAACCTGCATGCCCAGTCGGCCTTCGCACCCGATGTGGGCTCGTTCGACGCCGCAGGCCCGCTGTCGCTCGTGCTCGCGGAGCAGCGCGCCACCGAGCGCGTGATGCACGAGCTCGCCGAGGTGCTGCGACGGCACAACGGCGAGACCGAGGTGCTGCTTCGGGTGCACCGCGGCGGGACCGCGAAGGTGTTCGAGGTCCCGATGCCGGTGAAGGTGTCGGCCGACCTCTTCGGTGACCTCAAGTCACTGCTCGGCCCGACCTGTCTGGGGTGAACGGGTAGGATCGGGAGCCGTCGACAGCACCGCCACGGCCAGAGTGCGCCGGTGATGAAAGGACCACTATGAGCACGGAACTTCCCGAGCCGGATGCCGCCGACGCGGTGTTCAGCGACGAGGACGGCGTCCTCTATGACGACGAAGTGACCCCGGAGTACGGCATCCTCGGCTTCACGCTGCGTGAGCTGTTGATCGTCGGCGTCTGGCTGGTGTCGTTCCTCGTCTCCTTCTTCCCCCTCAGCGGCGGCGTCTCGCTGTGGGGCATCGGCATCCAGTGGATCCTGCCGATCGGCGTCCCGACGGTGGCCGTGTTCCTGCTGGTGCTGCGTCGGTTCTCTCCCGACGGCATCCGCCGCGTGGGCTCGTTGGGCATCGATCAGTTCGCCTCCGTCTCCTTCGCCGTATCCGCGTGCGTGTGGGCGGGCAACCTCTGGCTGGCGGTGTCCGCCGCGATCGCCACGGGTCAGTGGGGTCTGCCGTGGAACGCGCTCGTGCAGGTCATCACGTCGGTGGCGCTGGTCGTCCTGACCGTTTTCGCACCGCTGATCCCGGGGCTGCGTGAAGACTTCCAGGGTCGGCTGGTGACTCTCGCGCACCGGAACGCGAATCCCGTCCGGCCGGTGATCGCCCGTCCGCGCCCGGAGTCGACGTCCGGGGAGACTCAGGACGAGGCGGCGGTGGGGTCGCCGGAGAAGTCCGACACGGACGCGGTCATCGACACCGGACCCCCCACCAGCCCGGACACCGCAACCGACGCCGTCACCGACGTGGTACCCGATGCGGTCGATGGCGATCGGCGTCACGCCGACACCGACTCGTACCCCGCCGACTACTCGGACCGGATCCCGCTCACTGCGCACGCGTCGGGCGGAGGCACGGGGACGATACCCGTGGCCGACGAGGAGGAGTACACGCCGAGCTACTCCCGGCGTTCCCGGGCCGAGCAGCCCGAGATCGTCTCCGACACCGGGAGCATCGAGTCCCTCCTCGGCACGACCGCTCGGGAGGAGACAGGAGCGGTCGATGTCCCCGACGATGCCACGGCCGTCCATCCGATCGTCGCGGACGAGCAGGACGACGACGTCGAGGCCACGATCCCCCGCCAGTACACGGAGGCGGCGCAACCGTTCTGGATCCTGGCGCCCACCGAGCGCGATGTGCACGACGAGCGCGGCGAGCCGATCTTCCGGGTGGGGCCGACCGCGTGGGCGCTGGTGATCGAGGATCGCGGAGGGGCCTACGTCGTTCGCCATGACGACGGCCGCATCGGATACCTCCACGACATCACCGACATCACGAAGGGCTGACATGCGCACGATCGATCTGCGGGGGCGCGAGCTCTCGCCCGCGGACATGCTCGCGGCCGTCCCCCGCGCCACGCAGGCGCGCGCGGAGGCGCTCGACACCGCGGCACGCCTCGTCGAGGAGGTGCGGGAGCGCGGTGAGGGTGCGCTGCGAGAGCAGGCGGAGCGGTTCGACCGGGTCGTCGGACACGAGGTTCGCGTGCCTGAGACGCACATGACGCAGGCCCTCGACTCGCTCGATCCGGCAGTGCGGGCGGCGCTCGACGAGGCGATCCAGCGCGTGCGCCTGGCCTCAGCCGCTCAGGTCCCGGCCTCGCAGGTCACGACCATCGGCGCGGGTGCCACGATCACTCAGCGGTGGCAGCCCGTGCACAGGGTCGGTGTCTACATCCCCGGCGGAAAGGCCGTCTACCCGTCGAGCGTCGTCATGAATGTCGTCCCCGCGCAGGTCGCCGGGGTGCAGCAGATCGCCCTGGCCTCGCCGCCGCAGGCGGATCAGGACGGTCGTGTCCACCCGACGATCCTGGCGGCCGCGGCTCTGCTCGGAGTGACCGAGGTGTACGCCATGGGAGGTGCGGGAGCGATCGGTGCCTTCGCGCACGGTGTCCCCGGTCTCGGCCTCGATCCCGTCGATGTGGTGTCGGGCCCCGGCAACAACTACGTCGCCTCGGCCAAGCGGGCCGTGGCGGGCGTCGTCGGAACGGACTCCGAGGCTGGAGCGACCGAGATCCTCGTGGTCGCGGATTCCACCGCCGATCCGCGTCTCGTCGCCGCCGACCTGGTCAGCCAGGCCGAGCACGACGAGCAGGCGTCGGCCGTGCTCGTCACCGATGCGGAGGGACTCGCGGACCGGGTCGTCGCCGAGGTCGAGCGGCTCACCGCGGCGACGCGCCACAGCGCACGTGTCGCTGCCGCGTTGGCTGGTCCGCAGTCCGCGGTCGTCCTGGTCGACGACCGCGCGATGGCGGTGGCGTTCAGCAACGCGTACGCGCCGGAGCACCTAGAACTGCACCTGTCCGACGCCGAGCAGGCAGCGGCGGCGTTCACCAGTGCCGGCGCGGTGTTCGTGGGCGACCACACCCCGGTGAGCCTCGGCGACTACATGGCGGGGAGCAACCACGTGCTGCCGACCGGCGGCCAGGCGCGCTACGCACCGGGCCTCGGCGCCTACACCTTCCTCCGCCCGCAGCAGGTCGTCTCCTACGATCGCGCCGCCCTGGCCGCGGTTCGCGAGGGGGTCGTCGCCCTGGCGAACAGCGAAGCGCTGCCCGCGCACGGCGAGGCGATCGAGGCGCGGTTCACCGCGTAGGATCGGTCAGATGCACTGCCCCTTCTGCCGTCACCCCGACTCCAGGGTCATCGATTCCCGCACCAGCGACGACGGACTCTCGATCCGCCGTCGCCGACAGTGTCCGGAGTGCGGAGGACGGTTCTCGACGACGGAGACGGCCAGCCTCAACGTGATCAAGCGCTCGGGCGTGATGGAGCCGTTCAGCCGGGAGAAAGTGATCTCCGGCGTGCGAAAGGCCTGTCAGGGGCGTCCGGTGACGGAGGCCGACCTGGCGATCCTCGCGCAGCGCGTGGAAGAGGCGGTGCGTCAGACCGGGGTGTCCCAGCTCGATACCAACGAGATCGGCCTGGCGATCCTGGGTCCGCTGCGTGAGCTCGATGAGGTCGCGTTCCTTCGATTCGCGAGCGTCTATCAGGCGTTCGACTCTCTGGAGGACTTCGAGGCGGCCATCGGCGATCTCCGCGCCGACCACGCGAAGGCGGAGGCGGGCGACCGGTAATCTGGCAGGGATGTATCCCCTCCTCTTCCGCGCCGTCCTGTCGCGCTTCGATCCCGAGTTCGCCCACCACGCCGGCATGGCCGTCATCCGTGCCGTCGGTGTCCCGCCGCTGTCCTGGGCGACCCGCGCGATGACCAGGCCGGATCCGTCACTGCGTGTGGAGGCGCTGGGCCTCACGTTCCCGTCGCCGTTCGGTATCGCCGCGGGCTTCGACAAGAACGCGGTCGGCGTACGAGGTCTCGCCGCGCTCGGCTTCGGACACGTCGAGGTGGGCACGATCACGGCGATCCCGCAGGACGGGAATCCGAAGCCCCGGCTCTTCCGCTTGATCGCCGACCGTGCCGTGATCAACCGGATGGGCTTCAACAACAGGGGAGCGGACGCCGCGGCCCGTCGTCTGGCCCGGCTCCGGCGGGGCGCGCCGGACACGGTCATCGGGGTCAACATCGGCAAGAGCCGCGTGGTCGATGTCGAGGACGCGACCGCCGACTACGTCGCGTCAGCCACCCGGCTCGCGCCTCTCGCCGACTACCTCGCGGTGAACGTCTCCTCTCCGAACACTCCGGGCCTTCGCGGGCTTCAGGCGGTGGAGACGCTGGCGCCACTGCTGCGCGCCGTCCGCGACGCTTCGGGCTCGACCCCTCTGCTGGTCAAGATCGCGCCCGACCTCGCCGATGATGAGATCACCGCGATCGCGCAGCTCGCCGTGTCGGAGGGACTCGCGGGGATCATCGCCCACAACACCACGATCAGCAGGGACGGGCTCGTCACCGATTCCGCGACGGTCGAGGCTGCGGGTGCCGGCGGGCTCTCCGGTGCTCCCCTCAAGCGGCGCTCTCTCGAGGTGTTGAGGGTCGTCCGTTCCGCGGTGCCCGAGGACTTCTGCGTGATCGCGGTCGGCGGGGTGGAGACGGCCGCCGACGTGCAGGAGCGTCTGGACGCTGGAGCGACCCTGGTGCAGGGGTATACGGCGTTCCTCTACCGCGGCCCGTTCTGGGGTCGCGAGATCAACCGCGGGCTGGTCAGTCGGGGTACTGCCCGCGCTTGACCTGCGGCTTCGGCAGGCGCATGAACCGCATCTGCAGTGCGCGCATGCCGGCGTACCATCCGAGGCCCTTCTCGACGCGGTCGGCGCCGAACTTCGCGGCCGCCTTGCGCTTGACCCGAAGGCCGAGCAGGATCATGCCGCCGATCGCGATGACGAGGTACGCCATCATGAACAGGTACGCGTAGAACGAGATCATGAGGTTCGTCGGCAGGAGTGACGCCAGGATCACCAGCACCATGACGCCCATGACGAACTCCGCCGGGTGCCAGCCCGCGTCGACGTAGTCGCGCACCCAGCGCCGCTGCGGGCCCTTGTCGCGCACCGGGAGGTACTTCTCCTCACCGGCGGCCATCCCCGCCTGGGCGCGTGCGCGCCGCTCGTTCAGCTCGGCCCGGGCGGCCGCCTTCGCCTCCTTGGTGTTGGCCACCAGCGGCCGACGTCGCGCGGCCTCCTGCTCGGCGCGGGTCGGCGTGGCGCGCCCCTTGCCGACGGCGGGCGTCTGCGGGGCGTCGTCGTTCGTCGAAGGGGAGACGGGGGTAGTGGCCACGGGTTTCCTCGGTTCGCTGAAGATGGTCACCTTAAGATTACTCGCATGACCTCACCTGCACTTCCCAGCGAGTCCGACGCCGCCGTCCTCGAGGCCGTGGCCACCGGCATCCCGTCCGCGCTGTCCGATCTGGGGCACCTGGTCCGCATCCCCGGCATGGCCTGGCCCGCGTTCGATCAGACGCAGCTGGAGCGCAGTGCGGACGCCGTCGCGACGCTGGCCAGGGACACGGGGGTGTTCGACGAGGTGCGTGTGCTGCGTGCCGCGATCCCGGGCACCGACGAGCACGGACAGCCCGCGGTGCTCGCGACCCGCGCTGCTCGCAACGGCAAGCCGACAATCCTCCTCTACGCCCACCACGATGTGCAGCCCCCCGGCGACGACGCCCTCTGGGAGACCCCGCCGTTCGAGCCGACGGTGCGCGACGGCCGCCTCTACGGACGCGGGGCCGCCGATGACAAGGCGGGGATCATGGCCCACATCGGTGCGATCCGCGCGGTGTCGTCGGTTCTCGGTGCCGACCTCGACCTCGGGATCGCGATGTTCATCGAGGGGGAGGAGGAGTACGGCTCCCGCTCGTTCGCCCAGTTCCTCGCCGACAACAAAGACGCCCTCCGCGCCGACGCCATCGTCGTGGCGGACTCCGGCAACTGGGATTCGGTGACGCCCGGGCTCACCGTGTCGCTCCGGGGGAACGCCCGGTTCACGATGAAGGTCCGCACGCTCGACCACGCGTCCCACTCCGGGATGTTCGGTGGCGCGGTGCCCGACGCGATGATGGCCACCGTCCGGCTGCTCTCGACGCTCTGGAACGCCGACGGATCGGTCGCCGTCGAGGGTATGACGAGCCGCGAGGCGGAGACGCCGGAGTACGCGGAGGCGACCCTGCGCGACGAAGCGGGTCTCCTTCCCGGCACGATGCCGATCGGCGACGGGACGATTCTGAGCCGCATCTGGAACAAGCCGTCGGTGACCGTCATCGGCATCGACGCGACGAGCGTTTCGGCCGCGTCGAACACGCTGCTGCCGGAGGTCACCGTCGTGATCAGCGCGCGGGTGGCACCCGGGCAGACGGGGCAGGAGGCGTATGACGCGCTGGAGCGGCATCTGCGTGACCACGCCCCGTTCGGCGCCGAACTGTCGTTCTCCGACGTCGACCTGGGCAACCCGTTCCTCGTCGACACCAGCGGCTGGGCGGTCTCGCTCACCCGCGACGCGATGCGCGACGGCTACGGCGTGGCGCCGGTCGACCTGGGAGTCGGCGGGTCCATCCCGTTCATCGCCGACCTCGTCCGCGAGTTCCCCGACGCGCAGATCCTCGTGACGGGAGTGGAAGACCCGCATTCCCGCGCGCACAGCCCGAACGAGTCGCTGCACCTGGACACCTTCCGTCATGCGGTCGCGACCGAGGCGCTGCTGCTGGCACGGATGAACGCCGTCGAGCTCTGAGCCCGTCGCGGGAAGCGGCGGTAGAATCGTCACAGAAGCCGTGTATCGCGGCCCGTCCCAAGGAGTGACATGACCGACACCACCCTGTCCGCAGAGACCACCCGCGCACACGGCGTCAGCCTGACGGACGCCGCGGCCACCAAGGTCAAGAACCTTCTCGAGCAGGAGGGCCGCGACGATCTGCGTCTGCGCGTGGCCGTCCAGCCCGGAGGCTGCTCCGGCCTGATCTACCAGCTCTACTTCGACGAGCGCTTCCTCGAGGGCGACGAGACGGTCGACTTCGACGGCGTCGAGGTCATCGTCGACAACATGAGCGTCCCGTACCTCGACGGCGCGTCGATCGACTTCAAAGACACGATCTCCGAGCAGGGCTTCACGATCGACAACCCGAACGCCGCGGGAAGCTGCGCCTGTGGAGACAGCTTCCACTGATCTGCGGATTTCCGGACCACGGCCGTCGTCACCTCGCGTGACGGCGGCCGTTTCGCGTGCGGAACCTGCGTGGATGGCATGAATCGGGTGTGAGGTTGCTCTAGACTTGAACGTGCCCTGTCCGCAATCTGAAAGGTGCATCGTGCCCTCGAAACGCCGCCTTCGTTGGGCCGCACTCCCTGTGGGAGTCGTGGCAGCTGTGGCTCTGGCGGGATGTACTCCCACCGAGCTGAACGGCTTTCTTCCGGGCTTCGTGGAGGGTGGCCCGGCAGCGACCAACCAGACGGAGCGCGTGTCGTCGCTCTGGGTGAACTCCTGGATCGTTCTTCTCGCCGTCGGCGTCATCACCTGGAGCCTCATGGCGTGGGCCGCGATCGCGTACCGCCGGCGCAAGGGGCAGACCGGTCTCCCGGTGCAGATGCGCTACAACATGCCGATCGAGATCTTCTACACGATCGTGCCGCTCATCCTCGTGCTGGGCATGTTCTTCTTCACGGCGCGCGACCAGACCGAGATCGAGACCAAGTGGGACAACCCCGACGTCGAGATCACCGCGATCGCCAAGCAGTGGGCGTGGGACTTCCAGTACAACGGCGACACCGAAGACGACACGGTCTGGACGATGGGCATCCAGGCCCAGCCCGATGCCGAGGGCAACATCGACAAGGCCGAGCTCCCGACGCTGGTGCTCCCCGTCGACAAGAAGGTCACGATCAACCTTCAGTCGCGCGA
The DNA here is from genome assembly GCF_004794375.1 of Microbacterium sp. K35. NCBI lineage: Bacteria > Bacillati > Actinomycetota > Actinomycetes > Micrococcales > Microbacteriaceae > Microbacterium > Microbacterium sp. K35. Next base: position 51,779 of record NZ_SSDM01000410.1, read on the forward strand.
TGTGATCCACTCCTTCTGGATCATCGACTTCCTGTACAAGAAGGACATGTTCATCGGCAAGGACAACTCCTGGTCCTTCATCCCGACGCGCGAGGGCGAGTACGCCGGCAAGTGCGCCGAGCTCTGCGGTGAGTACCACTCGATGATGCTGTTCAACGTGAAGGTCGTCTCCCAGGAGGAGTACGACGCCTACCTCGAGTCGCTCGAGGAGAAGGGCAACACGGGCGACATCACCGACGCGTACGACCGTCTCTCGAACCTCCCCGGCACCTCCGGGAAGACCGACACCGAGGAAGGAGAGGAGTAAGTCATGTCGACCACTGAAGCTCCTCGCACCGACGAGGCACCCCGCTCCCGTCCCACCACTCTGCCCGCACGTCAGGCGGCTCTCATGAGCTCCTCGCGTGTGGAGCAGAAGGGCAACATCGTCGTCAAGTGGATCACCTCCACCGACCACAAGACCATCGGGTACATGTACCTGATCGCGTCTGTGCTGTTCTTCCTCCTCGGCGGCGTGATGGCCCTGGTCATCCGCGCCGAGCTCTTCGCGCCGGGCATGCAGATCATCCCGACGAAGGAGCAGTACAACCAGCTGTTCACGATGCACGGCACGATCATGCTGCTGATGTTCGCGACGCCGCTGTTCGCCGGTTTCGCCAACGCGATCCTGCCGCTGCAGATCGGTGCGCCCGACGTCGCTTTCCCGCGTCTCAACGCCTTCGCGTTCTGGCTGTTCCTCTTCGGGTCGACGATCGCCGTCGCCGGCTTCCTCACCCCGCAGGGTGCCGCCTCCTTCGGCTGGTTCGCCTATCAGCCGCTGGCCAACGCCTCGTTCTCGCCGGGTGCCGGTGGAAACCTCTGGATGCTCGGTCTGGGCATCTCCGGCTTCGGAACGATTCTCGGTGCGGTGAACTTCATCACCACGATCATCACGATGCGTGCCCCGGGTATGACCATGTGGCGCATGCCGATCTTCTCGTGGAACACGCTGATCACCAGCCTGCTCATCCTGATGGCGTTCCCGGTGCTCGCGGCCGCGATCTTCGCCGCCGCCGCCGACCGCGTCCTCGGCGCTCACGTCTACGACCCGGCCAACGGCGGTGTGCTCCTGTGGCAGCACCTGTTCTGGTTCTTCGGTCACCCCGAGGTGTACATCATCGCGCTGCCGTTCTTCGGCATCGTCTCGGAGATCTTCCCGGTCTTCAGCCGGAAGCCGATCTTCGGCTACAAGACGCTGGTGTACGCGACGATCGCGATCGCCGCGCTGTCGGTCGCCGTGTGGGCGCACCACATGTACGTCACCGGTTCGGTGCTGCTGCCGTTCTTCGCGCTGATGACGATGCTCATCGCCGTCCCGACCGGTGTGAAGATCTTCAACTGGATCGGCACGCTCTGGCGAGGGTCGGTCACGTTCGAGACGCCGATGGTCTTCGCGCTCGGCTTCCTGGTGTCGTTCGTCTTCGGTGGTCTGACCGGTGTCATCCTCGCGGCCCCGCCGCTGGACTTCCACCTCAGCGACTCGTACTTCGTGGTGGCGCACTTCCACTACGTGGTGTTCGGCACGGTCGTGTTCGCGATGTTCGCGGGCTTCTACTTCTGGTGGCCCAAGTGGACGGGACGCATGCTCAACGAGCGTCTGGGCTACGTGCACTTCTGGATGCTGTTCGTCGGCTTCCACATGACCTTCCTGATCCAGCACTGGCTGGGTGTGGACGGCATGGTGCGTCGCTACGCGGACTACTCGGCGGCCGATGGCTGGACCTGGCAGAACCAGGTCTCCACGATCGGCGCGATCATCCTCGGCGCCTCGATGCTGCCGTTCTTCCTGAACGTCTGGATCACCGCGCGCAAGGCGCCCAAGGTGACGGTGAACGACCCGTGGGGTTACGGCGCCTCGCTCGAGTGGGCGACCTCGTGCCCGCCGCCGCGGCACAACTTCACGTCGATCCCGCGTATCCGCAGCGAGCGTCCCGCGTTCGACCTGAACCACCCGGAGGCGGCCGAGTTCGCGACCACCGCACCCGGCGAGCGAGAGGGCCACTGAGTCATGCGCGATAACGTCATCATCTGGTGGGTCCTGACCGCGTTCTTCGCCCTTGTGGGCGTCGTCTACACGGGCTGGAACATCCTCGCCCACCCCGGCCTGCCGCTCGTGAATCAGATCGAGTGGGTCGGCACCGTGGCGCTGTTCTTCTCCGCCTTCATGGGAGCGATGGTCGCGTTCTACCTCGACCGCACCCACAAGGCGCAGAACGGTGAGCTGCCGGAAGACATCCTGACCTCCGACATCGACGACGGTGACCCCGAGCTCGGAGAGTTCAGCCCGTGGTCGTGGTGGCCGCTCGTGCTCGCCGCTTCGGCAGGCGTGTTCGTTGTCGGGCTCGCGGTGGGGCACTTCCTCCTGCCGATCGGTCTCGCGATCTTCGTGGTCGCGATCGTCGGCTGGGTCTACGAGTACTACCGCGGGAACTTCGCCCGCTGAGCGCTGTACCTGCGAAAGGCCCCCCGGATCGTTCCGGGGGGCCTTTCCCGTGTGTGTGAGCGCGGCGTTCAGGCGCGCGTGCGGATCCGTGGAATCCCGGTGAGGGGATCGACGGGGCGGAGGTGCACGCCATCGGCATCTTCGACCGGGTAGCCCTCTCGCACCCAGTACTCGAACCCGCCGATCATCTCGCGGACCCGATACCCGAGGCTGGCGAACTCGGCCGCGCCCCGCGTACCGCCGTTGCAGCCGGGGCTCCAGCAGTACACGACGACCTCGGCGTCGGGGGAGATCTCCTGCGGCGCCCGGGCGGCGATCTCACTGTGGTGCATGTGAACCGCGCCCGTCACGCGCCCCTGGGTCCACGCCTCCGAGGACCGGACATCGACCACGACGAGCTGTTCGCCCGCGGTGCGCGCGGCGTGCACGTCGGCGGGATCCGTTTCATAGGCGAGCTTGGCGGCGAAGTAGTCGGAGCGCGAGATCATGTCTCCACGCTAGTTCCCGCTGTGGCCGCGTGGCGCAGTGAGACGGACGTCGGTCGTGCGGATTCTGCCGTTGGCCCTCGCTGTCAGTGGCGCCGCGTCATCTGCACGCGCGTTCCGTATGCGTCCAGCCCGAGGGCGTGCTCGATGCTCACGAGGGACTCGAGGAACGGCGTATCGGGAGTGCTCACGGCGAACCCGCACGTGGCGTAGAACGGGGCGTTCCAGGGAACCTCGGCGTAGGTGCGCAGAGTGATGCGCTGATTCCCCCGTCGAACGCTCTCGTCCAGCGCGGCATGCACCAGCTGCCGACCGATACCCCGGCGACCATGATCAGGGTGGACCGACAGTTGCTCGAGATGCCCATCTCCGTCGATCTGCAGGACGTGGGCGAAGCCGACGACGGTGAGCGCAGATCGGGCAGGATGCGCGGCACGGCGCGAATCGGCCGCCTCGGCGACCAGGACGTAGCCATCATGGGCGGCGCGCTCGGCTGCCGTTGCCGGGGGCGGCCAGTCCTGCGCGCGGAAGCGTTCGACCAGGAGACGATCGGCCGCGAGCTCGATCTCCTCCAGAGCAGCGATGTCCTGCGGCTCCGCCGGCCGGATACGCACGCGTGTCATAGCGACGCCGCCGAGCCGCTGACCGCGGGGGTGCTCCGTGTCGTTTCGTCCTGGGCCGCGTGCCCCATGTCCAGCGTGATCGGGAACGGGTCGGTCGTGGCTGATGCAGGGGTCGATGGGTTCGGCATGGACCGCGTGACAGACGCGAACCAGGGGTGCACGTCACGGGCTCCATGTCCAACCATGTGGATGCCGGTACGGGCTTCGGCGATGGGCTCAGCAGCGCCGGCGTGAGTGCCGTCAGGGGGAGCGGCGGGGGCAAGGGGCCCGGCGGCGGCGGGGAGACCGGCGAGGGGTCCAGGAGCGACGACGTGAGTGCTGCCGGTGGGAGCTGCGGCTGTAGAGGCGGCGGTGACGGGTCCTCCGGCGTCGTTGAGATCGTCGAGGAATAGGGATCCAGCAGCGCCGTGGGGACCGGCGAGGGGGCCAGCAGCGACGTGGGGACCGGCGGCAGACTCAGCGGCGAGATGGAGCGCGCGTCGGGGCGAAAGCGCGCGCGAGCGAGCTGACCGAGCACTGGATGACATGAAGTGATCCTCTCATCGGTGAGACGACGAAGGCCCCGTCCGACGCGACGGGGCCTTCAACGGGGGAGTGGCGACTACTCGTCGTCCTCCGACTTCTTCTTGCGCGGACGCTTCACGGGCTCGGTCGAGATCACCGTGCTGGGCGTGTTCGGCGTCTCGTCGACGTGAGTCTCGTCCACCGTGAGCGGGGCGTCGGGGAAGCCGGCGCGCTCGTGAGCGCCCTGGATCTCCGCGGCCTCGGCCGCCTCGTTGTCCGCCGTGACGTGGTGCTGGTGTGCATCGGCGGCGTCAACCTCGGCCTGCGTGAGCGGAGCCAGACGGTCCTCGAAGAACCAGCGCGACATCGCCGAACGGAGGTTCTCCGTCCACGGGATGCGGCCCTTGGCGTTCGGGCGCACCACGAGGGGCTCGTAGCCGTCGATGTCGATGAGCTTCCAGCGGTCGTACTTGTCGACCGGCTGGTGCACCTCGATGTACTCGCCGCCGGGGAGGCGGACGATGCGGCCCGACTCGAAGCCGTGCAGCACGATCTCGCGGTCCTTCTTCTGCAGCGCGATGCAGATGCGCTTGGTGACGAAGTAGCCGATGATCGGGCCGAGGAACAGCAGCACCTGGAGCGTGTGGATCACGCCCTCCATCGTGAGCATGAAGTGCGTCGCGATGAGGTCGGACGATGCCGCCGCCCACAGCACGGCGTAGAAGATGACGCCCGCGACACCGATCGCCGTGCGCGTGGCCGCGTTGCGGGGACGCTGGGCGATGTGGTGCTCGCGCTTGTCGCCCGTGACCCACGCCTCGATGAACGGGTAGATCGCCACGATCACGATGAACAGGCCGAGCACTGCGACCGGAGCCAGGATGCCGAACGACCACGTGTGGTTCAGGAACACGATGTCCCAGTTCGACGGGGCGAGGCGCAGCGCGCCGTCCGCGAACCCGATGTACCAGTCGGGCTGCGTACCCGCCGAGACGGGGGACGGGTCGTACGGGCCGTAGTTCCAGATCGGGTTGATCTGGAAGAACGTCGCGATCAGCACGATGGTGCCGAAGACGATGAACAGGTAGCCGCCCATCTTGGACATGTACACCGGCATCATCGGGTAGCCCACGACGTTGTCGTTCGAGCGGCCGGGGCCGGCGAACTGCGTGTGCTTGTTGATGACCATGAGCATCAGGTGCAGGACGATGAAGGCGATCACCAGCATCGGGAGCAGCAGGATGTGCAGCGTGTAGAGCCGTCCGA
>NZ_SSDM01000411.1:0-478 GCF_004794375.1 Microbacterium sp. K35
CCGCGCGGACGGCGTCGCGCCGGGCGGCGAGGTCGGTGGACGCGAGGGCATCGGCGTCGGGCGCCTGCTCGCTCAGGTCGACGGCCTCGGCAGCCGACGCCCGCATCCACTGCCCGAGCCACTCGCGATCGGGCTCCCCCGGGGCCACCGTGACCGCCGCGACCGCGCGCGTGCGGTGGTTGAGGTCGAGCTCCTCCCCGCCGCGGCGCACCGCCACGACCTCCACGTCGTGGCGCGACAGCAGCCGCGCGGCCTCACGGCTCAGCGTGGGATGGCCGAACACGACGACACGCTCGATGCGGCCGCCGAGGTCGTCACGGGAGAGCAGCCGACGGTAGCCGTGCACGAGGCGACGCCCGAACCGCGCGCCGCTCACGACCTCGGCGATCAGCGGCCAGTCCGCCGTGTGGGCGAGCTCCTCCGCGGCGGCACCCGCGTCGGCACCCGCGAGCACGACCGTGCGCGGACCGCGCGGCAG
>NZ_SSDM01000412.1:0-19648 GCF_004794375.1 Microbacterium sp. K35
CGGCGAGCGCCACGACGACGAGGCCGCCGACGATCCACGGCCAGACCGGTGCACCCTCCGTGTCGGCCGGCTCCGTCACCGCGGTGACCGCCGCGCTCGCCTCCGCGTCCGCCTCCGGCTCCTCCGCCACGGCCGTGCCGCACGCGGTGTCGACGGGGATCACGGCGGTCACCGGGTCGAGCTGCTCCCCCGCCTGATACGTGCCGAAGGCCGCGGCCCCCGCCTCGGTGAGCGTCGTGGCCACCGCGTCCAGCCGGAGCGCGCCGTCGACGACCGCGGCGTCCGCGAGCGGGAACTCCGCGAGTCGCACGCCCTGCTGGTCGACGCTCTCCCCGGCCTGCGTGGTGCCGGTCACGTCGAACACCAGGTAGCCGGTGTCGCCCGCGAGCTCGACCCTGGCGTTCCCGAGCGTGGTGTTCAGCGCACCGTCGTGACCCGTGAACGCGATGCTGCCACCGTAGGTGACGAGCCCGGTGAGCGCGGTGCCGTCGAGCGAGCCCGCACCGTTCTCCCACACGAAGTCGGGGTAGCGGTAGGCCACGTCGGTCAGGGTCCAGCCACCCTTCGCAATGCCCTCGATGTAGGTGCGGAACGACTCCTTGTACCCCCAGTTCAGCGTCGCCGCCTCGACCGTGCACGCGCCGATGGCGGCGGTCGCGCGAGCGAGGGTGAACGCGAGACCGCGGTCGACCGATCCCTGGAACGTGAGCGTGTGCGCGCCGTCCTCGAGCGCGGCGGGCAGGGCGCCCGACCAGGTCGCGACGCCCGAGGCATCGGCGGTCACGGTGTCGAGCAGCACGGGCGTGGAGTACACCACGACCTTGATGCCCTCCTCGTTGGGGCGGAACCCGGAGGCGGTGACGGTGGCCGGCTGCCCGGACGCGAGCGCGGCGAGGTTCTGCTCGTCGACGTCGATGCCCTCGCTCGCCGGCGGGGTCGCGGGGAGCGTTGCCCGCTTCACGACCGCGGCGGCGGCGACGGTGCCGGTCGACCCCGAGGGTGCCGCGGCGGCCGAGCCGATCGTGAACGTGACCGGGTCGAGCGTGGTGGAGTAGCCCGAGAGCACGCGGTCACGACCGGCGGCCGTCAGCGTGGCGGGGGCGCCCGAGTAGGTCACGGCTCCGTTCGCCGTGATCCGGGCCGCGCGCGTCAGGTCGAGCGTCGCGAACGGCACCTGGGCGCCGCCGCTGGTCACGTACACCGTCGCTGCTCCCGTCGAGGTCACCCGCACCACGGGGTCGGAGACCGTGACGTCGAGCACGCCGTGGTGACCGGTGAAGCGCACGGCGCCGCGATAGACCACGCTGCCGAGGCCGGTGCTCGCGTCGTAGTCGCCGCCGACGGTCTGCCCGAACTGGAACTGTCCGCCGGAGCGCGTCGCGCCGCCGGACACCTGGATGGCGCCCTGCGCGATGGGACCGGCGACGTAGTTCGCGAACGACGTGGAGATGGCCCAGCGCAGCGAGCCGCCCGGCACGCTCACCGGCGGCGTCGTCGGCGTCACGGGCGGCTTCGGCTCCGCCGGCTCCTCCGGGTCGTCGCCGAGCAGCGCCGTCCACTGCGCGTCGGTGATCGTGACCGCGGCGCGCGCGTGGATCGTGGCGTCGTTCGGCATCGTGTGCTGCTTCCACACGATCACCTCGTAGGTCTGGGTGCGGTCGAGGTTCTTCGCGGCGGTGTTCAGGTCGACCGTGAACGCACCGGCGTCGATGTTCCGCACGTACTGCATCGCGAGGAAGCCGCCGCCGGCCGTGACGTCGGCCTCGGTCCCCGCCTCGATGAGCGCCACGTAGGCGCCGGTGACCGCGCCGAGCTTCGCCGCGGCTGCCGTGACGGTCAGGCCGTCCTTCGCGGTGGCGGACTCCACCGACGCGGTGAGCGTGGGGGCGATGCGGTAGTCCAGGGCGACGCTGCGCTCCTGGTCGGCGTTGCGCACACCGCCTGCCGCATAGGTGTAGACGCCGTAGGAGCCGGGGGTCGCGGGCGTGTCCTTCAGGGTGAGCGTCACCTGGAACGAGCCGTCGGTGGAGATGTCGACCCACTGCGCACGGATCGCGCCCTGATACTGCGCGGGCACCTGGTCCAGCACACCCTCGGCGAGCGCCCAGGCCTGGGCACCGACGGAGCGTGTCGACGATGCGGCGCCCGTGGACGGCTGCCAGTCCGCACCGAAGTTGCCGAACACCACGTAGGTGCCCTGCGGCAGGTGCGCGGGGATGGGCACGCCGCGCCCGCCGACGTTCGCGGTCGGGTCGTAGCCGCTGCCCTTCACGACGATCCGGTCACCGGCCCTGAGCGCGACGCCGGTCGCGGGGGTCACGCCGTCGGCGAGGAACACCTCGATCGCCGCGGACGGCTCGCCCTCTCCGGGATCGGTACCCGGATCGGTACCCGGATCCGTCTCGCCCGGGTCGGTCTCGCCCGGGTCGGTCTCCCCGGGATCGGTGCCCGGGTCGGTCTCACCGGGGTCCGTCTCTCCCGGGTCGGTCTCACCGGGATCGGTGCCCGGGTCGGTCTCCCCGGGATCGGTGCCCGGGTCGGTCTCGCCGGGATCGGTCGGCGTGGTGCCGAACAGGGCATCCCACTGTGCCGCCGAGATCGCCACGTCGCCGCGGCCGTAGATGGTCGTCTCGTTCGGGTTGGAGTGCTGCTGCCATACGAGCACCTCGTACGCCTTCGTGCGGTCGAGCGATCCCACGGCGGCGGTGAGGGCGAAGCTGCTCGCGCCGCCCTCCACGCGCGGGAACGGCAGCGCGAACGCGGCGTAGCCGCCGGACCCGGTCAGACCGCTCTCGGTGCCCTTCACGATGAGCGCGGCGTAGGCGCCGGTCACGTCGGGCAGACCGCTCGCCTGCACCTGCACGGTGAGACCGGCGGTGTCTGCGGAGGTGACGGTGGGGGTCACGGTTCCGCCGGCGGCGTGCGCGGGTGGGACGATCACCGCCCCGGCGGCGATGAGGAGGACGGAGATCAGGGCGGCGAGCAGGGCGCGCAGGCGCGGGCTCCCGGGGGATGCGATGGCTGTGTCGTTCACGATTCTCCACGGCCGCCGGGCGCGCTCGGGAGCGCTCCGGCGAGGCCGCACGGGCAGTCGGGCGAGGATGGAATATTGGTTAGGCTCAGCTAAGTAAGCCGTCGATCCCGAGCGTAGGGCGCCGCCACGACAGCGTCAAGTTTTAGGATAGCCTTGCCTAATGCGACGCCTCTCCGCCCTCGTCCTGGCTGCCGCTCTCGCCGTCGGACTCGCCGCCTGCGCCGACCCCGACGCCACCGCCGCGGCCCCGCCCGCCGTCGACGACACCTGCCCTCAGGCCTCGGTCCCCCTCACCGAGCTCGACCTCGTGGACGACGTCCGCACCGCCACGGGTCCCGCGACCGCCTGCCTCGCCAGCCACGCGATCACCCCGGTCGACGACCGCACCGCGCCCCAGCTGCCCGTGACGGTGACCGACAGCGAGGGTCGGACGGTCGCGGTGACCGACGTCGACCGCATCCTCCCGATCGACATCTCCGGCACGATCGCGTCCACGGTGTTCGCGCTCGGCCTCGGCGACCAGGTGGTCGGCCGTGACTCCTCGACGCTGTTCCCCGGCACCGAGGAGCTGCCCGTGGTCACGAAGACCGGCCACACGCTCAACCCCGAGGCGATCCTCGGGCTCGCTCCCACCGTCATCCTCACCGACACCACGATCGGCCCGAAGGAAGTCCGCCAGCAGCTCCGGGACGCCGGGATCGCGGTCGTCGTCATCTCGGGCGACCGTCGCCTCGACACCACCGATGCGCTCGTCACCGAGATCGCCGCCGCGCTCGGGGTGCCCAGCCGCGGCGCCGAGCTGATCGAGCGCCTCGATGCGCGGGCGGCGTCCGTGCTCGGCGAGATCGCGCAGGTGACCCCGGCCGCACCGGAGGACCGCGCCCGCATGCTGTTCCTCTACGTGCGCGGCAGCGCCAACGTCTACTACATCTTCGGCGCGGACTCGGGGGCGGACTCGCTCATCGATGCGGTCGGCGGTGTCGACGTCGCCTCCGAGATCGGCTGGGAGGGCATGAAGCCGATGACCGCGGAGGCCCTGGTCGCCGCGCAGCCGGACGTGCTCGTCATGATGACCGACGGCCTGGAGTCCGTGGGAGGCATCGACGGGCTGATCGAACGGATCCCCGCCGTGGCACAGACCCCCGCCGGGGCGAACCGCCGGGTGATCGACATGGCCGACGCGGAAATCCTGAGCTTCGGTCCCCGGTCGGCCGACGTGATCGGCGCCCTCGCCCGCGCGCTGTACACCCCCGAGCCGCCCCAGTGAGCGGCGAGGTCGTCACCCCCACGCCGTCGCGGCACCGCGGACTGCGCTTCGGGCTGGTCGTCACGGGGCTCCTCGTCGCCCTCGCCGTCACGTGCGTCGTCTCGATCACCAGCGGTCAGTACGACCTGTCGCCCACGGCGTTGCTGGGCGTGCTGCTGCGGGGCCTCGGCATCGACTCCGCCTGGGCGCCGGACGCCGCCACGGACTACGGCGTGATCTACACCCTGCGACTGCCGCGCCTGGTGCTCGGCCTGCTCGTGGGCGCCGCGCTCGCGGTGTCCGGCGTGCTCATGCAGGCGATCTTCGGCAACCCCCTCGCCGACGCGGGCGTGGTGGGCGTCTCGTCGGGCGCGGCGCTCGGTGCGGCGGCCAGCATCACGTTCGGCCTCGCCACGTTCGGCATGTGGACCACCCCCGCGTTCGCGTTCCTGGGCGGGCTGGTCGCGGTCTTCTCCGTGTACCTCCTCAGCCGCTCGGGCGGCCGCACCGAGGTCGTGACCCTGCTGCTCACCGGCATCGCCATCAACGCCATCGCCGGGGCCGGCATGGCGTTCTTCACCTTCCTCGGCACCACGTCGACGCGCGAGCAGATCGTGTTCTGGCAGCTCGGGTCGCTCAACGGGGCCCTCTGGTCGAACATCCAGCTCGTGGCGCCGCTCGTCGCGATCGGCGTCGTGGTCGCCCTGATCGTCGCGCCGAGCCTCGACCTCTTCGCCCTCGGCGAGCGCACCGCCCGGCACCTCGGCGTGCGCGTCGAGCTGCTGCGCCTCGTGGTCATCGTGACCGTCGCGCTGCTGGTGTGCGCCGCGGTCGCGTTCGCCGGGATCATCGGTTTCGCCGGCCTCGTCGTGCCGCACCTCATGCGCATGATGATCGGACCCGCACACCTGCCCCTCGTGATCGCCTCGGCCCTCGGGGGCGCGCTGCTCATCGCGGTCGCCGACCTCGTCGCCCGCACGGCCGTCCCCCTGGCCGACCTTCCGATCGGCATGATCACCTCCCTCGTGGGCGGGCCGTTCTTCCTCTGGCTGCTGGTGCGCACGCGCCGTCGCTCGGGAGGGTGGGCATGATGCCGCGGCTGCAGGGCACCGGGCTCACGGTGCGCGTGGGCGAGGGACGCACCATCCTCCACGACGCCTCGATCGACGTGCACGCGGGCGAGGTGCACGCGCTCGTCGGACCGAACGGCGCGGGCAAGTCCACCCTGTTCGGCGTGCTGGCGGGCGACGTCGCCCCGGCCTCCGGGGAGGTGCTCCTCGACGGCCGCCCGCTGCGAGACCTGCGGCCGCGTGCCCTCGCGCAGCAGCGGGCCGTGCTGCTGCAGGAAAACACGGTCACCTTCCCGTTCACCGCGGAACAGGTCGTGCGCATGGGCCGCACCCCGTGGGCGCGCACCCCCGCGGCCGACGACGACGACCGGATCGTCGCGGACGCCATGACGCAGACCGAGGTCACGGCGCTCGGGCCCCGCGCGGTGCCCTCCCTCTCCGGCGGCGAGCGCGCCCGCGTGGCCCTGGCCCGGGTGATCGCCCAGAGCACCGGCGTGCTGCTGCTGGACGAGCCCACCGCGGCCCTCGACCTCAAGCACCACGAAGACGTCATGCGGCTCCTCCGCGCCCGCGCCACCGAGGGGGCCGCGGTGGCCATCGTGCTGCACGACCTGAATGCCGCGCTCGCGCACGCCGACCGCGTGACCCTGCTCGCGGACGGCCGCGTCACCGCCAGCGGAGCCCCGGCCGAGGTGCTCACGGCCTCCCGGATCGAGCGGGTCTACGGGCAACCCGTCGACGTGTTCCCCCACCCGGCCACGGGCGTGCCCCTCGTGGTCGCGCGACGCTAGGGCCGCAGCGGCAGCACCCCGGCGAGGTCGGCCCTGGTGCCGGAGGCGTGCACCCGACCGGACTCGGCCGCGGCGGTCCAGGCCTCGGCCCCCGTGGCGACCGCGATCCAGGTCGCCGCGTCCATCTCCACGACGTTCGGCGGGGTGCCCCTGGTGTGCCGCGGGCCCTGGATCACCTGCACGGCCCCGAACGGCGGCACCCGCACCTCGACGCTGTTGCCCGGTGCCTTCTCGTCGAGCAGCTGCAGCAGATACCGCACCGCGGTCGCGAGCGACGTGCGCGGGGGCCTCTCGCCCGCCGCCTCCGCCGCCCGGACGGCGTCGAGCGCCGCACGACCGTCGATGATGTCGATCTTCCTCGCCATGGCTCCACCCTAGAACCGCGGCCCCCGCACCCGGCCGCGGCCTAAGCTCGGGGTATGAGCATGCACCCCCAGGGCGCGCGCGCCGAGCTGCTCGCCGCCGCCACGGATCACACCTGGGGCGTGCCGATCCCGCCGCTCGCCGACCCGCGCACCGCGCACGACGCCGCCGTGCTCATCCTGTTCGGCGTGCTCGACCGCACCCCGGCACCCGCCGCCGACGCCGCCGTCTCGCGCGACCTCGACGTGCTGCTGCAGCGCCGCGCCCCCACGCTGTCGTCCCACCCCGGGCAGGTATCGTTCCCCGGTGGTCGCGTCGAGCCGACCGACGCGGATGCCGTGGCCACCGCGCTGCGCGAGGCCGAGGAGGAGACGGGACTCGACCCCGCGGGGGTCGAGGTGCTGTCGACCCTCCCGGTCATCCCGCTCGCCGCGAGCAACCACCTCGTCACGCCCGTGCTCGCGTGGTGGCAGTCGCCGTCGCGGGTCGTCGCCGTCGATCATGCGGAGACCGTCGAGGTGTTCCGCGTGCCGGTGGCCCAGCTGCTCGACCCCGCGACCCGGTTCACCTCGACGCTGTCGCGGATGGGCCGCACGTTCCGCGGCCCGGCGTTCGACGTGGACGGCACCATCGTGTGGGGGTTCACGGCCATGGTGCTCGATGCCCTGTTCGACGCCACCGGCTGGACGGTGCCGTGGGATGCGACCGTGGAGCGGCCCATCGAGCTGTGACGCGCGGGCGGCCGAAACCCGCCGTACCGGCCTCGGTAGGCTGGACGGGTGAAGATCCTCGTCCTCGGTTCCGGTGCCCGTGAGCACGCGATCATCCTCGCCCTCCGCGCAGAGGAGGTGGAGCACGAGATCGTCGTCGCCCCGGGCAACGCCGGCATCGCGCACGACGCGACGCCCGTGTCGGTCGACCCGCTCGACGCGGCCGCGGTCACGGCGTTCGCGAACGAGCACGCGGTCGACCTCGTCGTGATCGGGCCGGAGGCGCCGCTGGTCGCCGGTGTCGCCGACGAGCTCCGAGAGCGCGGCATCCCCGTGTTCGGACCGGGCAGGGCCGCGGCGCAGCTGGAGGGTTCGAAGTCGTTCGCCAAGCGGGTCATGGACGCCGCGGGCGTGCCGACCGGGCGGGCCGTGCGTGCCGCGACGACCGCTGAGGTCGAGGCCGCGTTCGACGACCTGGGCGCCCCGTACGTGGTCAAGGCCGACGGGCTCGCCGCGGGCAAGGGCGTGATCGTGACGGACGACCGCGCCGAGGCGCTCGCGCACGCCGCGCAGTACCTTCCCGCCGGGCCCGTGCTCGTGGAGGAGTTCCTGTCCGGTCCCGAGGTGTCGCTGTTCTTCCTGAGCGACGGCGACACCGTGCGGGCGCTCAGCCCCGCGCAGGACTTCAAGCGGGCGTTCGACGGCGACGCCGGCCCCAACACGGGCGGCATGGGCGCGTACTCCCCGCTGCCGTGGCTCGCGGAGCAGTTCGGCAGCGAGCAGGCCTTCGTCGAGGAGGTCACGCGCGACGTGGCGCTCCCCGTGGTCCGGCAGCTCGACGCGGAGGGCACGCCGTTCATCGGGCTGCTGTACGCCGGGCTCATCCTCACCCCGAACGGCGTGCGGGTGATCGAGTTCAACGCGCGCTTCGGCGACCCCGAGACGCAGGTCGTGCTGCCGCGGCTGCAGACCCCGCTGTCGCAGTTGCTGTTCGCCGCGGCCTCGGGCACGCTCGAGGATCAGCCGGAGCCGGAGTTCCGTGACGACGCCGCCATCACCGTGGTGCTCGCGAGCGAGGGCTACCCGGAGTCGCCGCAGACCGGCCGTCCGATCGAGGGCCTGGACGCGGCGGCCGAGGTCGAGGGTGTGCGCCTGGTGCACGCCGCGACCGCGAGCCCCGACGCGCCCGGAGGCTCCCTCATCGCCACGGGCGGCCGCGTGCTGAACGTGGTCGCCGTCGCCCCGGACTTCCGCACGGCGCGCGACCGCGCGTACGACGCGATCGGGCGCATCCGACTCGAGGGCGCGCACTTCCGCAGCGACATCGCCGCCCGCGTCGCCGAGTAGCGCGCGGCCCGGCGGGAGGGAGCGGTTGCGACAGGGGTCGCGCGAATCCTGCCGTTCTGCGGGGATCGGCTTGACACCGCCGACTTTCTTCAAGAAAGTGACGGCATGCCCCTCCGTTCCGACTGGTCGTCCGCGACGTGCCCGATCGCCCGCTCGGCCGACGTGCTCGCCGACCCCTGGGTCCTCCTCCTGCTGCGCGAACTGTTCTCCGGCCGCACCCGCTTCGACGAGCTGCGCGCGGCCACGGGTGCCGCCGACTCCGTGCTGTCGCGCCGGCTCACCGCCATGCACGACGCCGGGCTCCTGACCCGCGAAGACCCGAGCGAGGCTCGCAGCGGCTACCGCCTGACCGATGCCGGACTCGCGACGCTGCCGATCCTCCACGCGTACGCCCGCTTCAGCCGCACGACCGACCCGGACGGCCCCTGGGGGCTCGAGGTCTCGTGCGCGCGCTGCGGTGACACCGCCGTCTCCGTGGACTGGTGCGCGCACTGCGACGCCCCGCTCGACGCGCACAGCACCCGGTGGGCCCGGCGCAGCATGGGCGGCGAGCCGTTCGCGCTGCACACCGGGGCGAACGCATGACCGCCGAGTCCGTCGACGAGCCCGTACAGGACCCACCCGCACGCCGTCGCCGCCTCCACCCCGCCTGGACGGTCGCGCTCGTCGCCCTCATCGCCCTGATCGGCGCCGCGGGGTTCCGGGCGGCGCCGGGCGTGCTCATGGTGCCGCTGGAGGAGGAGTTCGGCTGGACGACGGCCGAGCTGTCGCTCGCGGTCTCCGTCAACCTGCTGCTGTACGGGCTGATCGCCCCCTTCGCGGCCGCGCTCATGCAACGCTTCGGCATCCGCGCGGTCACCGTCACCGCCCTGTTCGTGATCGGTGCGGGCGCCGCCCTGAGCGTGCTCGTCGCCACCCCCGCCCAGCTCATCCTCACGTGGGGCGTGCTGATCGGACTCGGCACCGGGTCGATGGCGCTCGTGTTCGCTGCGACCATCACCGACACCTGGTTCGCGACGCGCCGCGGTCTCGTGTCCGGTGTGCTCACCGCGGGCAGCGCCACCGGACAGCTGATCTTCCTGCCGGTCATCGCGGCCGCGGCGGAGGACATCGGCTGGCGAGGGGCGTCGTTCATCATCGCGGGCGGCGCGCTCGCGGTCGCGCCCCTGGTGTGGATCTTCGTGCGCAACCGCCCGAGCGACCTCGGCGTCGGACGGTACGGCGAGCCCGCGCCCGCCTCCCCACCGGCACCCCTGCCCCGAGGCAACGCCTGGGGTGCCGCCGCCCTCGCCATCCGCACGCTCCGCGAGGCCGCCCGCACCAAGACGTTCTGGGCCCTCGCGATCGGCTTCGCGATCTGCGGCGCGACCACCAACGGCCTGATCGGCACGCACTTCATCCCCAGCGCGCACGACCACGGCATGCCGACCACGACCGCCGCCGGACTCCTGGCCGTGGTCGGGATCTTCGACATCGCGGGCACCGTGTTCTCCGGCTGGCTGACCGACCGCGTCAACCCGCGCATCCTGCTCGCCGCGTACTACGCCCTGCGCGGGGTGAGCCTGCTGTTCCTGCCCAGCCTGCTGTCGGCCGAGGTGCAGCCCAGCATCATCGTGTTCATCGTGATCTACGGCCTCGACTGGGTCGCCACGGTGCCGCCGACGATCGCGCTGTGCCGCGAGGTGTTCGGCGACCGCGGCCCGCTGGTGTTCGGCTGGGTGTTCGCCGCCCATCAGATCGGTGCGGGCATCGCCTCGATCCTCGCGGGGCTCGTGCGCGACCACACCGGTCAGTACACGGTCGCGTGGTTCGCCGCGGCCGGCCTCTGCGCCGTCGCGGCGCTGGTCAGCGCAACCATCCGTCGCCACCCCGCACCCGTCCGCGAGTAGCCCGCTCCTTTCGCGGAACGACGCGGATGCGTACGGTCAGAGCACCTTCGACAGAAAGTCCTGCAGGCGCTCGTTCTTGGGGGAGCCGAACAGCTCAGCCGGCGCAGCCTCCTCGACCACGACACCGCCGTCCATGAACACCGTGCGGTCGGACACCTCGCGCGCGAAACCCATCTCGTGCGTCACGAGCACCATGGTCATGCCGCCCTCGGCCAGGTCGCGGATCACCTGCAGCACCTCGCCGACCATCTCCGGGTCGAGCGCGCTGGTGGCCTCGTCGAACAGCATGATCTCGGGGTCCATCGCGAGCGCACGGGCGATGGCGACCCGCTGCTTCTGGCCGCCGGAGAGCGACGCGGGCTTGGCGTCCGCCTTCTCCGACAGTCCCACGCGCTCCAGCAGCGACAGCGCCCGCTCGCGCGCCTGGGCCTTGGTCATGCGGCCGAGCTCGACCGGCGCGAGGGTGATGTTCTCCAGCACGGTCATGTGCGGGAACAGGTTGAAGTGCTGGAAGACCATGCCGATGCGCTGGCGCACCTCGTCGAGCTTGACGCTCTTGTCGGTGAGGTCGACCCCGTCGATGACGACGTGCCCCGAGGTCGGCTCCTCGAGCTTGTTGAGGCAGCGCAGCAGCGTGGACTTGCCCGAGCCGGAGGGCCCGATCACCGCGACGACCTCGCCGTCGTCGACCGTGAGGTCGATGCCCTTGAGGACCTCGTTGTCGCCGAACGACTTGTGCAGGTTCCTGACGTCGATCTTGCTCATGCGTTGAGCGTCCTCTCCAGGCGGTTCGCGAGCAGCGTCAGCAGCGTGATCACGACGAAGTAGATGATGGCGACGATGGTGAGCACCTGCGCCGACAGGTAGGTGGAGGCGATGATCTGGCGCGACACGAAGGTCAGCTCCGCGAGGCCGATCACGCTGATGAGCGAGGTGTCCTTGAGGGTGATGATGCCCTGGTTCACGAACGAGGGGATCATGATGCGGAACGCCTGCGGCAGCACGACCTTGCGCATCGTCTTCCAGTGGCTCAGGCCCAGCGAACGCGAGGCCTCGGCCTGACCGGGGTCGACCGCCTGGATGCCGCCGCGGATGATCTCGGTCATGTACGCACCGGTGTTGAGCGACAGCGTGATCGCGCCGGCCACGAACGGGTCGAACTTCAGGTCGGGGATCAGCTGCGGGATCGCGAAGAAGACGAAGAACGCCTGGATCAGGATCGGGGTGCCGCGGAACACGTACACGTAGGCCGTGGCGACCCAGCGGAACGGCGCGAACTTCGAGATGCGCCCGAAGCCGAAGATGATGCCGAGGATGAAGGCCGCGACCACCGCGACGATCGTGGCGAGGATCGTGAGCCACAGACCCTGCATGAGCGCGGGCCAGTACTTCACCGCCACCGAGATGATGTCGGTGGGCTGCGCGCTCGGCTCGCCCTCACCCGAGGCGAGGTACGTGTCGACGATCTCGTCGTACTCGCCCGAGTCCTGGAGGTTCGCGAGCCCCGCGTTGAACATCTCCAGCAGCTCGGCGTTCTGCCCCTTGTTGACCGCGAAGCCGTACTCGCCGCCGAGCTCCGGGTCGCCGATCAGCCGGAAGCCCGACCCCTGCTGGATGCCGTACGCGAGCACCGGGAAGTCCTCGAAGTAGCCGACCGCCTGCCCGGCCTTCACAGCGTCGACCATGTCGGTCGTGTCCTGGTACGGCGTGATGCGGAAGCCGTACTTCTCCTGGTTCTCCTCGGCGAAGGTCTGGCCCTGCGTGCCGGTCTTGACCGCGACCGCCTTGCCGTCGAGGTCGTCGAGCGACTCGATGTCGCTGGACTCCAGCACCCCCAGCTGCACCCCGCTGGTGAAGTACGGATCGCTGAAGTCGAACGTCTGCTGGCGCTCCTCGGTGATCGACATGCCGGCCATCACCGCGTCGACCTGGTTGGACTGGAGGGCCTGCACGGCGGCGTCGAAGCCCAGCTGGCGGATCTCGACCTCGAAGCCCTGGTCCTTCGCGATCGCGCGCAGCAGGTCCATGTCGATGCCGACGAGCTCGCCGTTCGCGTCCGTGAACTCGAACGGGGCGAACGTGGTGTCGGTGCCGATCACGTAGGTCTCGCCCTCGGCCGCGGCGGGCGCGGCTCCGGCGAGGAGCGCCCCGGCGGCGACGAGCGCGGCGAGCGCGGACGCGGTCGCCGTCCGGGCGAAGCGGCGCAGGCGGCGCGCCGTGGAGGATGGATTTCGGCTCACGTCGAGTGCTCCTCGGAGGTTCGGATGGGGCGACCCGGCGGCCGCCGACCATCCACCCTAACCCTGTGAACCCGCTGAACCGGAACGCGGGAGTCCGCGGAACCCGCGCGAGGAACCGGCTCACGACACGGCGAGGCGCCTGCCGGTCCCGGGGTCGAAGCAGTGCAGACGTGCGCGGGTCAGGTCGACCACCACC
The DNA here is from genome assembly GCF_004794375.1 of Microbacterium sp. K35. Lineage (NCBI taxonomy): Bacteria > Bacillati > Actinomycetota > Actinomycetes > Micrococcales > Microbacteriaceae > Microbacterium > Microbacterium sp. K35. The sequence continues at coordinate 12,887 of NZ_SSDM01000412.1, forward strand.
GCGTCGCCGACACCGTAGGAGCCGAACCCGGGCACGCGCACGAGGAACTCGACGTCGCCGATCGTGAGGTGCACGTCGGAGACGTTGCCGAGCGGTTCCACCGCGACGACGGTGCCGTGCGGCTGCTCGCCGGCCAGGGGGCGCCGCAGGTCGCACTCCTCGGGGCGCAGGCCGACGCGGATCTCGTCGGGCAGCACGCCCGACTCCACGCCGAACGCGGTGCCGGGGAGCACGTGCCTGCCGCGCTCGCCCCGCTTCGCCGTGAACAGGTTCATGCGCGGCTTGCCCACGAACGACGCCACGAACTCGGTCGCCGGCTCGTGGTACACCTCGTACGGGCTGCCGTACTGCTCCAGCCGTCCGCGGCTCATCACGGCGATCCGGTCGGAGAGCGTCATGGCCTCCTCCTGGTCGTGCGTGACGTAGACGCTGGTCGCGCCGAGCTCGCGGTGCAGCACCTTGAGCTCGCTGCGGGTCTGGTCGCGCAGCAGCGCGTCGAGGTTCGACAGCGGCTCGTCGAACAGGAACACCGCGGGGCGCCGGGCGATGGCGCGGGCGAGGGCGACGCGCTGCCGCTGTCCACCCGACAGGCTCTTGGGCTTCACGTCGAGCACGTGGGCGATGTCGAGCCGTCGGGCGGCGTCGCGCACCCGGCGGTCGATCTCGTCCTTGGCGACCTTGCGCATGCGCAGCCCGAACGCGATGTTCTCGTAGACGCTCATGTGAGGATACAGCGCGTAGTCCTGGAACACGAACGCCAGGTCGCGCTTGTCGGGGTCGAGGTCGTCGACCCGCCGCCCGTCGATGAGGATCTCCCCGCCCGAGATGTCCTCCAGTCCGGCGATCATGTTGAGCGTGGTGGTCTTGCCGCAGCCGGAGGGACCGAGCAGCGAGACGAAGTGCCCGTCCTCGATCACGTAGCTGAGGTCGAAGACCGCCTTGCGGGCCTCGTGCCCGCGCCTCGGGCGTCCGTACGACTTCTCGACGCCCACCAGTTCGATCTGTGCCATGATCAGCCTTTCACCGCACCCTCGGTCATACCGCGGATGATCCATTTCTGTGCCACGAGGGTGAGGATCAGGACCGGGATGGCCGTGATCACTCCCGCCGTCGCCGCGGACGTGTAGTCCATCGCGAACAGCCCCTGGAACGCCGCGGTCTTCACCGGCAGGGTCACGGCGTTGTTCGACGTCAGCACCTTCGCCAGGAAGAAGTCGCTCCAGCTGGTGATGAACGCCAGGATCGCGGTCGCCGCCATGCCGGGCGCGGCGAGCGGGAAGGCGATCCGGTACATGATCTGGAACCGGTTGCACCCGTCGATGCGGGCGGCGCGTTCCAGGCTCGGCGGGATGTCCTCGAAGAACCCGACCAGCATCCAGATCACGAGCGGCAGGATGAACGCCGTGTACGTCGCGATCAGCCCGAGCAGCTGGTCGTAGAGGCCGACCGAGCGCAGCAGGATGAACAGGGGCACCGCGAGCACGATCACGGGGATCGCCTGCACGGTCATCATGCTCAGCAGCAGGGGCTGGCGACCGCGGAACTTGAAGCGGGCGATCGCGTAGGCGCAGGCCGCGCCCACGGTCATGCAGATGATCGTGGTGGAGATGCCGACGATCGCGGAGTTCGCCATCGGGGTGAGGAAGCTGCCGTCCGACAGCAGGCGCACGTAGGACTCCACGGTCAGCAGGGACGGCGACAGGTCGGGGGTGCGGCCCTGCAGCGCGCTCGACGGATACACGCTGAACACGAACATCCACAGGAACGGCGCCAGGAAGAACGCCATCACGAGCACGAGCAGCACCGCGCACACGACGGCCGTGAGGCGGCGGCGTCCGCGTCGCGACACCCGGCGCCCGCGCGGGCGGGCGGTGGTGACGAGGGCGGTGGTGGTCAGGTCAGGCATGCGCCTCTCCCCTCTTGCGACGGAACCCGCCGAACAGCAGGATCCAGAACACGGCCACCACGAGCACGAGGATCATGATCCCGACCGCCATCGCCGAGCCGTAGCCGCGGTCCAGGTTGCTGAAGTTCACCAGGTACGCGAGGAAGTTGATGGTGGTGGTGCCCTCGGCCGGGCCGCCGGAGCCGCCCGTGAGCACGTAGATGGTGTCGAACACCTTGAGCGACCACATCGACTGCACGATCAGCGCGAACATCAGGGCGCCGCGCATGTTGGGCAGGGTGATGCGCCAGAAGGCCCGCCACGGTCCCGCGCCGTCGATCGCCGCCGCCCGGTACAGGTTCGACGGGATGCCCTGCAGCGCCGCGAGCATCAGCAGGCACAGGAACGGCAGCAGCTTCCACATCTCCGCGAACACCAGGATGTTCATCGCGAGCGCGGGGTCGGACAGCCACTGCACGTTCTCCTCCGTGAGACCGAGTCCGCGCAGGATCGTGTTGGCGATGCCGGTGCTGCCGTCGAAGATCAGCTTCCACATGATGCCGTTCACCACGGGCGGCACGGCCCACGGCACGAGCAGCAGCACCCGGGCGAGCGTGCGTCCGCGGAACTCCCGGTTCAGCAGCACCGCAATCGCCACGGCCAGCGCGACCCCGCCGATCACGGTGATCACCGAGAAGTACGCCGTGCGCTCCATCGCCCGGTGCACCGCGGGGTCGGTCAGCAGCTGCCCGTAGTTCTCCAGCCCGATGAAGGGGTGCTCCATGCCCAGCTTGTCGTTCCACTGGTGGAACGACATGAACACGGCGTAGCCCATCGGGTAGCCGAGCAGCATCGCGATGATCAGCACCGCCGGCGCGATCAGCAGGAGGCCGAAACGCAGATCCCGCCGGCGGCTCCTCTCCAGGAGGTTGACGCCCATTCCCCGATCCCTACTTCAGGTACTTCTTCACGAGGTCCTCCGCCGTCTTCTGCGCCGACTCCAGCGCCTCCTTGGGGGAGGTCTTGCCGTTCATGGCGTTGATGAGCTGCACGGAGAGCGCCTGGTCGAGCTCGTTCGACCAGGGCGTGCCGTAGCGCTTGGTGACGTACTCGGTGGACTGCTCGTAGGTGGACAGGATGGGCAGCGCCTCCCGCGCGGCGGGCTCGGCCAGCACCGTCTGCGAGACGGGGAACCAGCCCTCCTTCTCGACGATGTCGGTCTGCACCTTCCCGGTGGTGACGAACTGCAGCCACGCCAGGGCCGCTTCCTTATTCTTCGAGAACTTGCTGATCGCGAAGCCCTCGGAGCCGTCGATCGACGCCGACCGCACCGACATGCCGGGGAGCAGGCCGTTGCCCACCGTCGCGGCCGAGGTCGCGGCGCCGGCGGCCGTGGCGACCGCGTACTGGAACGGCCAGTTGAACACCATGCCGGTGCTGCCGCGGGCGAAGAGGTCGGCGAGGTCGGACGCGTTGGTTATCTGCAGCGAGGAGGGGTCCATCACCTTGTGCACCTGCAGCAGCTCGACCATCTTCGACAGCGCCTCGACGCCCGCGTCACTCGCGAAGGTGGGCTTGTAGTCGGCGTCGTAGAACTCCCCGCCGTTGAGCAGCAGCGCGCGCAGGAAGTTCTGGTACGCGCCGGCGGGGTTGCCCATGTCGCACGCGTAGCCGTACTGCCCGCCGCCGGTGAGGGCCTTGGCCGCCGCGACGAACTCGTCCCAGTTCGCCGGGCCCGTCTCGGGGTCGAGCCCGGCCCCCGCGAACAGGTCCTTGTTCCAGAACATGGTCTGCGCGCTGACGAACTTCGGCAGGCCGTACACCTTGCCCCGCCACGACACCGCGTCGAGCGCCGGCTGGATGAGGTCGTCCGGCACGGCGGAGGGGTCGAGCTCCTCCAGCCATCCGGCCTGCCCGAACTCGGCCGACCAGCCGGCCCACGTCATCACGACGTCGAACGACGAGTCCTGCGCCGCGAACATCGTGGCCATCTTGTCGTGCAGGTCGTTGAAGTTGCCCTGCTGGTAGGTGACCACCTTGATGCCGGTCTGCTTCTCGAACTCGGCGATGGCCCAGTCCTTGAAGATGCCGTTGGTGTTGTCGTCGAGGATGCTGATCTGGCCGGAGGGCTTCCCGGAACCGGCCGTGAGCGGTCCGGTGCTCTGCTGCCCTCCGCCTCCGGGGGTGCAGCTCGCCAGGGCCATGGCCCCGACGGCGAGGCCACCGAGCTGGAAGATCTGACGCCGGGAGAAGCCCCGGCTCATCGACGGTGATGCGTTCATTTCCTTGCTCCTTCGTGCAGTTCCGGACGGGTGTCGCGTGGTTTCGGGTCTCGCGGTGGTGCAGGTGAAGCGGGGTCAGACGGAGATGGAGACGACGTCGCCGGTCTCGAGGGCGGTGTGCACCGCCTCGATCGCGGCGGTGATGAGGAGGCCGTCGCGGGCGTCCGGCACGTCGACGGGCTCCCCGCGGAGGAGGCGGACGAAGTCGCCGACCATGTCGATGGGCACCCCGCGGATGCGGCCGGCGCGCTCGTGCACGGCCGACTGCACGAGCTGCCCGCGCTGCGCGTCGTAGACGATCACACCGTCGTCGGCGCCGTCGATGTGCACGACCTGACCGGCGGACTGGATCTCGTAGCGGAAGTCGAACACCGACGGCATCGACTCGGGCAGCACCCACGACGAGTTGAGCGCGACGTGCGAGCCGTCGGCCATCGTGAACACGGCGTTGACGCGGTCCCACGTGTCGATGCCGGCCTCGGTGAGGCGGTCGCGCGCGCCGACCGCGTACACCGACACCGGGTGCGTGCGGCCGATCCAGCACGCGAGGTCGAGCGAGTGCGGCATGAGGAACCACGCGGGCGAGCTCTTCGAAGACCACGACAGCATCTCGGTCGGCACGAAGATCGTGTCGTTGAGGTTGATGATCTGGGCGCTGATCCTCGGGTCTCCGTCGGCGCCGAGACGGGTGCGCACCGCCGAGTACCGCACGTTCCAGCGGTTCTCGAAGCCGACCATGACGCGCACCCCGGCGGCGTCGGCGGCCTCGAGGATCGCCCGCGCGTCGTCGACCTCGGTGGCCAGCGGCTTCTCGATCATCAGGTCGAGACCGGCCTGGGCGCAGAGCACCGCCGCCTCGCGGTGGGCGAAGTCGGGGGTCGCGATCACGACGCCGTCGAGGTCGGGGTGGGCGGCGAGCAGCTCCTCGGTGCTCGCATAGCCCGGAACGCCCAGCTGCGCGACCATCGCGGACAGCACGCCGGGGCTGCGGTCGCAGATCGCGACGAGCTCGGACTGGGGGTTCTCCTGCAGCGCTCTGGCGAACATGCCGCCGCGGATCCCGCCGCCGATGACTCCGACTCGTGCCGACCTGCTGTGGTTCACTGCCTACCCCACTTCGTCATGGATGCCCGCGCGCCGCGAGGTATGTATGACACTAAACCATACATTCTTCCTTGTAAACTGATCCGCAGACGGAGCCATCGCCGCCACCCGTCGCGACCGGAAAGGCAGGTGCCATGGCACCGTCAGGCAAACCGCAGGCCGACCTGGTGTTCTCCGACCAGAGCTCGCGCCGTCCGCTCATCACCACGAGCGCGATCGGAGCCGCGAACCGCCGCCGCGTGCTGGAGACCCTGCACCGCCTCGGCCCCTCCAGCCGCGCGCAACTGGCCCGCTCGCTCGGCGTGAACCGAGCCACGATCGCCACGATCCTGCAGCCCCTGCTCGACTCCGCCACCCTCGTCGAAGGCGACCCCGTCGCGCCGTCCGAGGCCGGAGGCAAGCCGGCCCGACCGCTCTGGTTCCGCGGCGACGGCCCGTGGCTCGGCGCCGTGCACCTCTCCCCCGACTTCGTCGTGGCCGCCCGCATCGCCTTCGACGGCACGATCCACGAGATGCACCACGCGGCGTACAGCCGCGACGCGTCGACCGACGAGATCACCGCGTGCCTGCACCAGGTGACCGACGGCTGCTTCGCGGGAGAAGCCCTCGTCGGCATCGGCGTCGCCGCGGCGGGCATGGTCGACACCAGCACGGGCAGCGTCATCTCGATGCACCTCACCCCTGGGCTCAACGGCCTCCCGGTCGTCGCGCTGCTGGAGAAGCGCTTCGGCGCCACCACCCTCGTCGACCACCACCCGCGCGTCCAGGCACTGGGCGACCGGTGGTTCGGGCTGGGGCGGGAGATCCAGGACTTCGCATCCGTGTACACCGGTGAGGCGCTGGGCTTCGGGATCGTGCACGGCGGCGAGGTGCTCCGCGGCGAGAACGGTGCCGGGGGCGAGTCCGGCCACACCATCGTGCAGCTCGACGGCGACGAGTGCCGGTGCGGACGGCGCGGCTGCTGGGAGACGGTCGCCACGCTGGGCTGGCTGCGCGACCGGGCCGCGGCCGTCGGCCTCCCGCACGCCGACACCCTCGACTCCCGCAGCCTCGCCGCCCTCGTGGCGGACGGCTCGGACGACGCCGCGGCGCTGCTCGACCTGTACGCCCGCAACCTCGCGATCGGCATCGCGAACAACGAGCAGATCCTCGCGCCAGGGCACTACATCATGCACGGCGACGCCTGCACGGGCGGCGAGGCGCTGCGCACGGCCCTGCAGACCTGGGTCACCCGGCTGGCACCCGAGCGCGGACAGCCGCCGACGGTGTTCTTCGCGGAGGACCCGGATCAGATCACGCTGCTCGGGGGCGCCGGGCTCGTGCTGTCCTCGGTCTTCAGCACCCAGGCCTGACCCCGGGGCGCAGCCGGAACGGGGGAGGGCGCGACCCTCCCCCGGCTCACGCGGGAGGGGCGGGGGCCGCGGTGGCCGGAGCCGCCGCGTCGTCACGGTCGTAGCGACCGAGGAACAGCGCGGCCACGAGCGCGACGAC